>JAIXOO010000051.1 GCA_027486765.1 Saprospiraceae bacterium | reverse complement strand
TTGTCTACCTCAAATTCTCCAATTTTGGTGCGGCGTAGCGCGCTAAGATACGCGCCACTTTTTAAAGCCTTGCCCAAGTCGAAAGCCAATGACCGAATGTAGGTCCCTTTGCTGCAATGCACCTCAAAGTCTACTTCAGGCAGTTCTATGCGGGTAAAATTGATGTCGTAAATGTGGACTTTACGGGCATCCACCTTGATGCTTTCGCCCTTTCGCGCCATTTTGTACAGCGGCTGCCCATCTACTTTTATGGCTGAAAACATTGGAGGAACCTGTTCGATTTCACCAAGAAATTTTTCCTTGGCTTGTTCCAATAGGGCAGGGGTGATGTGCTCGAAAGGGAAAGTAGCATCTACTTCCGTCTCTGCATCATAGGAGGCCGTAGTTCCGCCAAAAGTAACCGTCCCAGTATACACTTTGGAACGATCCTGGTATTCGTTGATGCGCTTGGTGTCCTTGCCTGTGCACACAATGAGCAGGCCTGTGGCCATCGGATCGAGGGTACCTGCGTGCCCAACCTTGATGTTTTTGAGCTGAAACAAGTTGCGGATTTTACCGCGCAATTTATTCACTACGTCAAAGGAAGTCCATCCTTGTGGTTTGTCCACGAGTAATACAGCGCCTTCGGTGAAATACTGACTGTTTAGGGGCCGCTCTTCGGCATTCGGGTCCATATGGCCGATTTTGTTTGATAATTTTTATCCTTTGCTCAGGATGTAGGCTGCTGCGATGATTGCCACAGCAAAGCAATATACCGAAAAATAGATGAGTTTACTACCCTTTACAAGCCTGATCATCAATCGACAAGCAAATAAACCCGTCAAAAAAGCAAAAACGAAGCCTGAAGCCAGTGCGAGCGTGTTCTCGGTCTGACCGTATTCCCCATCCAAAAGATCTTTGGCTAGTTTTCCCAAAATTAAAGGGACAACCATCAAAAACGAGAAACGAGCAGCTTCACCGCGATCAATGCCCAATAATACCGACGTAGAGATGGTGGCGCCGGAGCGAGAAATCCCTGGCGTTATTGCAATTGCTTGAGCAATTCCGACCAACAGCGCGCTGAGATAGGACACTGGTTTACCCGTGTCTTTGGCGCGGTGCGCTAGCATCAACAATACTCCGGTAATGGCCAACATGCCAGCAACCAGCAGAATATTGCGGGTAAAAAGCGCCTCGATTTGTTTCTCAAACAACAAGCCAACGATCGCGGCCGGGATCATAGACAGAATGATCTTCGCAGAAAATTCAGTTTCCTTGTTCCATTTGAAAGCAAACAAACCTCGAAAAATCTCGGCAATGTCCTTGCGGAAAACCACAATGGTAGACAATGCAGTAGCCACGTGCAAGGTGACTGTCATGAGTAGGCTTTGTTCAGCCATACTGGTATCGCCCAAAATGTACTTGGCCAATTCCAAATGGCCACTGCTACTTACAGGCAAAAATTCGGTGAGTCCTTGGACGATGCCAAGCACAATTGCACTGATTATTTCAGACATGTCAGCTTATTTGCGGAAAATGGCTACAATTCCCAGTACAACTCCACCCAACATCATGATTGGCGCAATGACCATCCGCCGTGGACCATAAATGATGTTTTCATCCCAGGTGTTGGGGTCGGGCATCGAGCCACCGGACATCAAAATGATGCCAAGCGCCATCGCCAATCCGGCAGCTCCCAAGAGGATATAATTGTTGCGGTTGAAGATCAGGTCTTTTTTGACCCGAGGGGCACGGGTTGAAACTGTTGCGCTACTGCGCACACGCTCCGTGCTGGCAGCAGTGCTAGGGCGCGCAGTTGGCTGGGTGCGGGGGCTAGGATTTTCTTTTTCCTGACGGCCTGGACCAGCAGGCTTACGATTAGGTTTTTTAGTACTCATTCCTAATTTTTGATTTGAAGTGGCAAAATTACACTAAATGATGAGTTGTGGAGAGAAAAAGTTGTTTAAATAGAGATGAGAGATGAATGATGAGAGATGAATTTGGGAACGTCAACGGAACTTAAAGAAATGAAAGCCCAAAGATTCATCACTTATCAATCATCTCTCATCATTACAAAATTCCTGCTGGGTCACAAACATACACCCTCGTACTCGTCGTAAAGGTTCCACCATTCGGGTCTTTGTATTTCAAATCCAGATAAAACGCCTGATAGCCTTTTTTGGGATAGGGTAGGGAGGCCTTGATGGTATTGGTGCCGCTGAGTTTGATGTTTTTGCTCAGCCAGAGGTTGTTGCGGAAATCGCGATCGGAGGAAGTTGTAGCCCACAAGGTTGCTTCCACCAGATCCTGCGTTGGCGCATTCACGGTAAGTTCTACTCCTTCAAGTACCTCACTGACCGTCCAGGTGCAATGCGGGTAGGCTTTATTCGCAATCGTGAGGCCAAAAAAAGCGCTGAGGGCTTCAAAAGCCTGTTTGCCGCCACCTAGATTGTGGCCGACGTTGGGTACGTAATGAATCATATTTTTGCCCGGAATCTGATCGTAATAGTGCTTGATGGCATCCACCGTCCAGTATTCGTCATTGGTACCGATGAAGATCATTTTGGGTACCGTTAGTTTACTGCGGTAGGAATAAGGATCGATCATGGCAGTGATGGCTTTTCCATCTTCGGTGTCGGTGTTTTGGGGAATGCCCAGTTTGACGTAGTCTTCAATTTGTACGCTGTACTCACCGTAGGTTTTGAATTGATAATCGAGCGTAACAGGCATGTTGAGCATGTCGATCACCATTGGCGCAATGGCTTTCACCCTTTGATCGTCGATGGCTGCGCTGAGCCAGGTGGTCCAGCCGCGTTTGGAAGCGCCGGTTATGACGAAATTATTTACAGTGTGCTTGACCTTTTGTTTGCTGAATTCCTGCACCGCATCCATCGCTTTTACCGCCGATTTGACCATGGGGAACAACAAAGGCCAAGTATAGTCTTTATCCTTTTTGAATTGATTCAAGGTATGCGAAATGAGTTCATCTTCGGTCATATCCCCGTACAAAGGTTGATTGGGCACTTGTTTGATCAACGCGACGATTCCTTTGTTTTTTTCGGCGATACCTGCCAATGGTGCCCAAAGCTGATCGGCAGTACTCCAATTGGGTTGTTCGGCTTTGTTGGAACCACCTGTGATGAAGAGCAAAGCACCGTCGTATTGCGTAGTACTAGGCACAAATATGGTGAGTTGATGCCGCCAGGTGTATTCCCGCCATTTTTGGGAAGTCAGGAGCAAATGGTAGGCTTTCACTGTGCCCAGCGTAGTGGAATCTTTTAAAACCCACTGATAGGACTTATCCTTCGCATCAATGTAGCTTTTTAAAGCAGTTTGAGGGCTAACCTTGTTTTGGGCACAAGTTAGGGTGCTGATCAGGAAGCCCAGGAGCAGGAACAGGTTGATTTTTTTTAGGTAGAACTTCATGTGGACTGAAAATTTTATCCAATAATAATGATTAATTTGTGATTCAACAGCATTCAGCCCATTAATTTGAATAAGCCATCCATCGCATGTTGAAAAAAAACACCTGTCTGGCCATTGCTTTACTTTATTTAACTTTTGCTTATGGTCAAACGTCCATTTTTGAAAAATCTATGCTGATTTTTCCCCTGCAAGAGAAACATGTACACGGTAGTAGCCTCGTCTCTTTGCCCAATGGCGACCTGCTGGCAGTTTGGTTTTATGGTAGCGGTGAACGTACCGCCGACGATGTCAAACTCATGGGTGCCCGCCTGGAAAAAGGCAAAACAGCTTGGAGTGAACCCTTTTTGATGGCGGACACACCCAACTTACCCGATTGTAACCCGGTTTTGTTTTTGAATCAAGAAAACACGCTCTTTTTGGTCTGGATTGCCGTACAAGCCAACAAATGGGAGCAATCGATTTTGCGTTTTCGCACCTCCACCGATTACCTCAAAAGTGGCCCACCCATTTGGAACTGGCAGGACAACATCTTGCTCAAACCCGACGCCCGCTTTGCCGAGGAAGTGGCCAAACAATTCAAATTATTGCCAGAAAATCCGGCGGGCTGGGCCGAATATGCTCCTTCCTACGACAAACAGATCATCGCCGCCAGCCAAGACCCCGTCAAGCGCAGCATCGGCTGGATGACGCGGATCAAGCCACTGATCATTGGTTCCCGGATCGTCCTGCCGCTGTATTCGGATGGGTTTAATTTTTCCCTGATGGCCATTTCCGATGACAAAGGCCAGGCCTGGCGACCCAGTTTACCCCTCGTTGGCCGAGGCCCCATTCAGCCAGCCATTGTGCAAAAAAAAGATGGGAAATTGCTCGCGTACCTGCGCGATAGCGGGGATGCGCCCCCACGCGTGCAAATTAGCGAGTCCGGTGATTTAGGCGAAAGTTGGTCGCCCGCCACCAAGACAGAGATTCCCAACACCGCCAGTGTCGAGTTATTGGTGCTCCAGGATGGTAACTGGGCTTTTGTGGGCAATGACCTGGAGGATGGCCGTTACCGCCTGAGTTTGTTTCTTTCCGACGATGAGGGGAAAACCTGGAAATGGAAAACATCTCTGGAAAATGTGCCAAAGGGAGAGGGAAGTTTTTCGTATCCTTGTTTGATTCAAACGGCGGATGGCTTGTTGCATCTTACGTATTCTTGCCATTTGAAAAGTGATCAAAAAGCCATCAAATATGTGGTGGTGGATCCGGCGAAACTGAGCCGAAATTGAGAT
>JAIXOO010000140.1 GCA_027486765.1 Saprospiraceae bacterium | reverse complement strand
GCCTCAAACCCATACTCCCCCGATCCCACTTCCACCACCGCGTACCCATCCCGATACTGTACTCCACTCAAAACCACCCCATTCTCTGTCACCCGTCCATTCTCCTTACACTTGATCCAGACCTCCGCCTGCACATTCGCCGGAATGTTCACGCGAAGCGAGTAAGTAGAACCCTGAATTTTCCAGTCGCTTTCAATTTTGCCCTGCACTGACTGGTAAGCCCCTTTTGCCCAGGTCAAATCCCCCGCAGGTTGAGGCTTGATGATGACTTTGGAAAAGCCGGGAGCAGCGGGGTTGATGCCCAGTAGCGAGCGGTAAAACCACTCATCAATGGAGCCAAACATGGGGTGATTGGCCGAATAGGTGAACCCAGGGTCGCCCCAAGTTTCCCACAAAGTGGTCGCCCCTTTGGCCAGCATGTCGCCCCAGCCAGGGTAATCGCGCTGGTTGGCAATCTGATACGCCCACTCGTTCAGGTTTTCTTCCCGCAATACGTCGAAGAGGTATTTGGTGGAAAAAATACCCGTGGAAACGTGCATTTTATGCCGCTGAAACTCCTGGTGCAACGCCTCCAAAGCCTGCTTGCGATCGGGAGCAAGCTTGTACCACAAAGCAAACAATTGCGCCGACTGGGTGGCATTGTCAAAACGCCCGGTGCCATTCACATGGTAGTGATTCACAATGGCACGTTTGATGTTGGCGGCCAGTTTTTGGTATTTTTCGGTGGCTTCTTTTTTGCCTAAAATCTCCGAAAACTCCGTCATCAGCAGGGCATGGTGGTAATAAAAAGCGGCGGCAGTCAAGGCTTCCGGCTTGGTGTCCAGCGCTTCGTGGTCGCTGATGTCCCAGTAGAAGAGATTGCCTACAGCCTTGCTTTGCAGGAAAGCCATTTGCCGTTCAAAGGCCGGGTAATACTGCTCAATCACCCGTTTGTCGCCATAAAACTCGTACAATTTCTTTTGCAAAAAAGGAAAGCCCAATTGCCAACCCAGTGGCCCCGACTGGTCGCCATAGCCCCGATCGGCAATGCCCGTAAAGGGTGCAATCTCGGTGATGCCACCCTCGGGGCGCTGTTCATTGGCAAAGTCACGTACAGTCTTGCCGTAAAAATTGGCCATGTTGTAGTTGTACAAAAACGCTTCGGAACTCACTACCATATCGGCGCCATAGCCCATTTTTTCCCGGGCGGGACAATCGGATTGGACGCTGAACACGTTGCTCAAAAAAGTCCATTGAATGACTTCGTGCAATTGGTTGAACATCGCATTGGAGCATTCAAAACTGCCATTGGGGGATAAATCCGTATTCATGCGCAGGCCCTGAATATCGTCCAAAGCGGGTGCCTGGCCCGGCCAGCCCACGATCTCGATGTAGCGAAAGCCGTGAAAGGTGAAGCGAGGCACAAAGGTTTCTGCAAGCGGATCACCCCGCAAAATGTACTGGTCTATTTGCCAGGCGGTTTTGGGTGCACCAGGACCGCCACTTAATCGCCAGGCCTCTTTGATTTGGCCAGCTACGGTAGTCCACCAGTTCAGATGGCCATTTTTTAGGGTATCTTCCCCGTAGCGCATGGTGATTTTGGTCCCGGCTGGACCTTTAACCTTGAAGCTGGCCACTCCGGCGAAGTTTTGCCCCATGTCCACTAAAAAAGTGTCTTTGCCAATCAGCTTGACGCTGCGCGGGCGAATCGTTTTGGTGATGCGGATGGGAGGCTGCATTTGAGCAGTCAGCTCACCACTGGGGCCTTTGCACAAGTTGGCTTTGGCCCAGGGTTTCGCCTCGCTGAAGGAGCGCTCCAGGCGGGCGTCCTGGTGTTCGCCGAGGTAGACGTTGTTGCGGATGATGGAGCTTGGAGCGGTCTCCCAGGTATCGTTGCTGGCGATGATTTCTTTGCTGCCATCGCTGTACTTGAGGTGGATTTCGGCCCGCACACAAGGGCGGCCCGTTTCCTGAAAATTGCGCAAATCCCAGCGGCCAAATAGGCGCAAAGGCAGGGGATTCCACCAGCCATTGCCCAACTGGATGCCAAAAATATTGTTGCCTTTTTGCACCTGATTGGTCACGTCATGCACTACATACAAGGCTTGTTTGCGAAAGGTGGTAAACCCAGGATCGAGCACATGATCCCCAATTTTTTGCCCATTCAAAAAGGCTTCGTGGTAACCCAGACCACAGATGTACAAACGCGCCGAGCTGATTTTTTTACTTACCGCAAATGGTTTCCGAAACATCGGCATGGGGTCGTCTTCGTAGTATTTTTCCTCTTGGACAGGTGGCGTGCTGCCGTCGTTGATCCAACTCGCTTGCCAGTCCTTGGAACTCATCATTGCCGTTTCAAACCAGGCAGTTTTGCTCCATTCAGAAGCTTCGCCACTTTGATTGTATACTTTTACTTTCCAAAAATAGCGGGTGAAGGATTGCAGGGCTGGCCCCGTATATTCGATGTGTAGGTTTTGGCCAGAATTGATTTTACCAGTCGACCAGGTAGCTGCTTTGTTTTGCTCCAATTGTTTTTGATCGGTGTGGAGGACAATTTCGTAGGCGGACTGACTTTGGTTGCGGGC
>JAIXOO010000503.1 GCA_027486765.1 Saprospiraceae bacterium | reverse complement strand
ATGCAATTGGATCGAGTGGCCGAGTGGCAACAAATGTTCAACGAAACCTGGCGTTACGAACGGGATTATTTCTACGATCCCAATATGCATGGGCGTGATTGGTTGCAAGTCAAGGCCCGTTATGCGCCGCTCATTCCCTACATCCGGCACCGCAGCGACCTGAACTACGTGTTGGATCAAGTGAATGGGGAACTGTCGGTTGGGCACAGTTTTGTCTCCGGGGGCGATTTCCCGGCGGTGGATACCGTGCGGGTTGGACTGCTTGGCGCTGACTTGGTTGCCGAGAATGGTTTTTGGCGCATCAAACGCATTTATACGGCGGAAAGCTGGAACCCAGGGCTCCGCGCACCACTCGATCGCCCCAATCTCAAGGTGCAGGAAGGGCACTACCTGCTGAGTGTGGATGGTGTACCCCTTACTGCTGCCGATGATCCTTACCGTTTACTGGATGGCACCGCTGGTCGGCAAACCGTAATCCAAATCAACGAACGCCCCTCCATGGATGGCGCCTGGAAAGAAATTGTAGAACCCATCGCCAATGAAAATGCCCTGCGCCAACGCGCCTGGGTGGAAGACAACCGGAGAAAAGTAGACGAATTATCCGGCGGAAAACTGGGCTACATCTGGATCCCAAATACGGGCGAGCCAGGCTTGGTTTCCTTCAACCGTTACTTTTTTGCGCAGCAAGACAAAGAAGGAGCAGTCATTGACGAACGTTTCAACGGTGGTGGTTTGCTCGATGATTACATGGTGGACTTGATGACCCGCAAACTACGGGCTGCCTATACCAATGAAGTACCGAACGGCGCTCCTGGCCGTCTCCCGGCGGGTATCCTCGGCCCGAAGGCGCTACTCATCAACGAACTGGCGGGCTCCGGTGGCGACTTTTTTCCCTGGGTGTTCCGGCACCAGCAGGCGGGGCCACTGATTGGTGCGCGTACCTGGGGCGGTCTGGTGAAATCTTCGGTGCATTATGCTATGATTGATGGAGGCCGGGTAACTGCGCCCGACAATGGCATCTTTGACCCCAACGCCAAACGCTGGATTGCCGAAAACGAAGGGGTAGCGCCAGATATTGAAGTGAAAATCACCGCAAAATCTACTGCGGAGGGGCACGATTTGCAATTGGAAAGGGCAGTAAAAGAAGTCCTGGATTTGCTCAAACAACAGGGGCCAATCAAGGTGGTTGTGCCGCCTTATTCCACACCTGCGAAGCATTGATCAAACACGATGAACATCAAAGATTTTTCCATCGAAAGGTACTTTGCCAAATACGAATTTACGGCAAAGTACCTTTTATCGAGTTCGGATTGTGATGGTTTCCCCATGCAGTACGTCCTTGATTTGGCCTCAAATGAAGAGCGAAAAAGCTGGGAGACCTTGAAATTGGGCTATACCGAAACCCGAGGCAGTCTGGCGTTGAGGAAGGCCATCACGCAGCATTATCAGCACATTACGGCTGACAATATCCTGGTTAGTTCCCCCGGCGAGGCCAATTTTGCCCTGATGAATGTTTTGTTGCAAAAGGAGGACGAGGTGATTTGTATGTCGCCTATGTACCAATCTTTGTACCAGGTGGCCATAAGCATTGGGTGCAAGCTGGTTTTTTGGCAAGCGGAAAAGCAGAACAATCAATGGTATTTTGACCCTTCCCGGCTAGAAAGTCTGGTTACCCCCAAGACCAAGTTGATCATCACCAATTTTCCGCACAATCCAACTGGCTATTCCCCTGATGCCGAGGATTGGGATGCCATCATTGGCATTGCGCGGAAAAATGGCATCGCCTTGTTTTCCGATGAAATGTACCGCTTTTTGAGCCACAACTCCAGCAACGATACCCGTTCTGCCTGTGATTTGTATGAAAACGCCATCAGCCTGTGGGGAACTGCCAAAACTTTTGGTTTGGCAGGTTTAAGATTGGGTTGGTTGACCAGCCGCAATACCGATATCCTCCATAAAGTGGAAGCGTTTAAAGATTACCTGTCCATTTGCAACAACGCACCCAGTGAGGTATTGGCAACCATCGCGCTAAACAACCAGGCTAAATTCGTCGAACCCAATATCCAGAAAATAAGCAAAAACCTGGAGCTTTTCAAAAGCTTCTGCGAACGGAATGCGTATTTCCTGGATTTTCCATTGCCAAATTCCGGTTCAACCGCTTTTGTACAATTGAAAATAAAGGAGACGGCCATGGAATTTGCCGAAAAATTGGTTCGGGATACCGGCATCATGATTTTGCCTTCAGAGACCTTTGACTATGGCACCAAACATACCAGAATTGGCTTCGGACGGGAGAATTTTGCTGAAATCCTAGGTGTTTTTGAGCAGTATATCCACAGATGACGCTGAATATGACTAAAGTGGAACAAGCAGCCTACGAAGACTACATGAGGGTATGCCTCGATCTTGCTCAAATTGCCAAGGCTAGAGGAGACAGCCCGGTCGGTTCCATTTTGGTGCAAAACGGAAAAGTAATCGCAGAAGGTATTGAAGGTGGAAAAACCCATCGTGACATCACTTTTCACGCTGAAATTGAAGCCATCAGGAATGCTCGAACTACTTTAGGAAAGACCGACTTATCCGACTGTATTTTGGTGACCACTCACGAACCTTGCATCATGTGTTCCTATGTGATCCGGCACCACAGCATAAAGCT
>JAIXOO010000376.1 GCA_027486765.1 Saprospiraceae bacterium | reverse complement strand
TAAATTTGTACTAGTTCAGCGTGAACACACTTAACTAGTTACATCATGAAAATCAGATCGCATCACATTGGCTTGCTCTTGCTCGCCATGCTCTTCAGCGTGGTAGCCTGGGGCCAGCAAGTCACCCTCAGCGGGCGGGTAGTCGATACCGCCAAAGAGCCCTTGCCCGGCGCAACGGTGTTCAGCAAAGCCAAACAAAACGGTACAGTTACCGATGAAAATGGAGCATTCAGCCTAGTCGCCGAAGTCGGCGATGTGCTGGAAATCTCCTTCACCGGCTTCAAAGCTCATTTCGAAACAGTCGGAACAGCCACCGTTTTGAACATCGTTTTGGAAGAATCCAAAAATTACCTCGAAGAATTGGTGGTAGTCGGGTATGGTACCGCCAAGAAAAAAGACCTGACCGGTTCAGTAGCCACCGTTTCCGCCAACAACTTTCAAAAAGGGCAAATTTCCACCCCCGAACAATTGATTGCCGGTAAAGTAGCCGGGGTACAAATCACTCCGGGCAGCGGTGCACCGGGTTCGGGTAGTCGCATCCGCATTCGGGGTGGAAGTTCCTTGAATGCCAGCAACTCGCCGCTGATCGTCATCGACGGCGTACCGGTAGACAACGGCGGAATTTCCGGCGTAGCCAACCCCTTAGCGCTGCTCAACGCCAACGACATCGAAAGTTTCAACATCCTCAAAGACGCCTCCGCTGCCGCCATTTACGGTTCACGAGCCGCCAATGGGGTCATCCTGATCACTACCAAGAGCGGCGGGGCTGGCCAGTTCAAAGTCAACTTCTCGACCCTCAACTCCGTAGGTTTCAAAACGGGCGCAGTCGATGTATTGACTGGGGATGAGTTCCGTTCGGTTGTCAACGGGTACACGGGGACCATCGCTTCTTCCGCTGACCGCCTCCTGGTCGGCACGGGCAACACCAACTGGCAGGAAGAAATTTACCGGGGCGCTTTCACCACCGACAATAACATTTCTTTTAGCGGAGGCATCAAACGCCTGCCTTATCGCCTGTCGGTGGGGTATTTGAACCAAAACGGGATTTTGCTGCGCGACAACCTGCAACGCACTTCCGTAGCCTTGAACCTCTCGCCCAGCTTTTTGGACAACCACCTTTCGGTCAAAGTCAATTCCAAATACGCCCAAACCAACAGCTCCTTCGCCAACCAAGGCGCAGTAGGTGCCGCTGTTTATTTCGACCCTACCCAGCCGATTTACTCCGGCGAGCAACCTTTTGGTGGCTACTTCGAGTGGCTCAACGGTGCTCAACCCAACTTCAACGCCGCCCGCAACCCCCTCGGTTTGCTGTACATGCGCGAAGACCAGGGCAACTCGGACCGTTTAATTGGCAATGTGCAGTTGGATTACAAAATGCACTTCTTGCCCGAACTGCGTGCCAATTTGAACCTGGGGATGGATCAAAGCTGGGGTTCCGGAACCGTTTTTGTACCCGCTGAAGCTGCTTCTCAAGCCAACCGCGGTGGTACCAACAACCAATACAAACAAACCCGCAGCAACAAACTGTTGGAGTTTTACCTCAACTACGCCGTGGAATTCGACGCCATTCAAAGCCGGCTCGACTTCATCGCCGGGTATTCCTGGCAAGACTGGAAAACCGAATCCCCCAGCTATCCAGACCTACGCGCCGATGGCACCGAGTTTGAACCCGCCGGGATAGATTTTGCCACCCAAAACACCCTGGTCTCCTTCTATGGCCGTTTGAATTACAGCGCCTGGGATCGTTACCTCTTGACTTTTACCTTGCGCAGAGACGGCTCTTCCCGCTTCAGCCCAGATGCACGTTGGGGCAATTTCCCATCGGCAGCCCTGGCCTGGCGGATCAGCAATGAAGCATTTTTGAAGGGCAGCAAAGTAGTCTCTGACCTGAAACTCCGCCTGGGTTGGGGTACCATCGGCCAACAAGATGGCATCGCCGACTACGGCTATCAGGCCAACTACTTCTACGGCGACGCAGCTGCGCAATACCAATTTGGCAATGAGTTCGTGACTGTCGTTCGGCCACAAGGTTACGACGCCAACTTGCAGTGGGAAAAAACCGAAACCCAAAACATCGGTTTGGACCTGGGGCTTTTTGACAGCAAGCTCAGCTTCAGTGCTGACTTTTTCATCAAAAACACCCGCGATTTGTTGGCAGTAGTTCCCGTTGCAGCGGGCACTAACTTCACCAATAACCTGCTGACCAACGTGGGTTCGATCCGCAATCAGGGTTTGGAATTGGCCCTCAATACCAAGGTAGTCAGCAACGCCAAATTCAGCCTCGATCTGGGGGTCAACGCCACCTTTATTTTACAAAATGAAATCACCAAACTGCAACTCATCAGCGACCCCAACTTCCTTGGCGCGGATGTAGGTGGGACGGGTTTCAATTTTGTACAAAAACACAGCGTGGGTTACCGCCCCAGTACTTTTTTCCTCTACAAAACCGTCTATGACGAGCAAGGCAACCCCATCGAAGGCTTGTACAAAGACCTGGATGGCAGTGGCACCCTGGGTGAGACCGACAAACGTTGGTACAAAAACCCGGAACCCAACGCCTACTTTGGTTTTACCCTGAGTGGAACTTACGACAAACTCAGCTTCGGTTGTGTGATGCGCTCCAATGTGGGCAACTACATGTACAATGCCGTAAAAGCGGGCGCAGGCATTTACCAAAGCATTTTCCCGAACCAGGGTTACCTGAGCAATGCCCATCGCGACATCCTGAATACCCGCTTCGACAATCGCCAAACCTGGGCCGATTATTACCTGGAAGACGCCTCCTTCCTGCGCATGGACAACCTTTATTTTGGCTACGACCTCGGTACAATGGGCAAGTCCGGCATGACCGCCCGCCTCAACGCCAGTGTACAAAACGTATT
>JAIXOO010000057.1 GCA_027486765.1 Saprospiraceae bacterium | reverse complement strand
TGAAACATCAAGCCTTGCTCACCCTCCTTTTGACGCTCACCACCACTACCCTACTCGCCCAATTCAACCCCGAGAAGCCCGAGTTGTGCCAACGCAATTTCTACACCGAAGCCCAAGCCATGGAGGTACATAAGGCCGTAGCCTCGCAATTCAGCGACCAAGCCAGTTGGGAAAAACGAGCGCAACTGATTCGGCAAGGCATTTTGGATGGTGCCGAAATCAAAGAACTGAGCCGGAAAAAACCGAAAAACATCACGATCCACAGCCGTAAAACATTGAATGGCTATGCGGTGGAAAACGTATCCTTCCAATCCCTGCCCGGCATTTACGTGACGGGCAATTTGTACACCCCGCTCAATATAAAAGGCAAATTGGCGGCCATTCTTGCGCCGCATGGGCACGGCCCGGAACCCCGCTACAAGGAATACGTCCAACAACGTTGCGCAACTCTCGCACGTATGGGTGCAGCGGTGTTTGCGTACGATATGGTTGGGTATGGCGATGCCAAATATTGCGAGCACAAAATTGAAAAGGCCCTGAAACTCCAACTCATCAACAGCACCTACGTCCTCAATTTCCTGCTTTCCCTGCCTAAGGTGGACAAAAACCGCGTGGCGATGAGTGGAGAATCAGGTGGTGGCACCCAAACCTTTATGCTGGCGGCGGTGGATGAGCGCATCAAAGTGTCGGTGCCCGTAGTCATGGTGTCGGGGCATTTTTTTGGGGGCTGTACTTGTGAAAGTGGCATGCCTGTACACAAACGCCCTACGCACATCACCTCCAACCTCGAAATTGCTGCGCTGTTTGCGCCCAAACCGATGCTGCTCATTTCCGATGGTGATGATTGGACTAAAAACACGCCCGAGTTTGAATACCCTTTTGTAAAACGGATTTATGGGTTTTACCAGCGTGAAGACAAGGTAGAAAACGTGCATTTTCCGCAGGAAAAACACGACTACAATGCGTCCAAACGGCAAGCGGCTTATGCTTTTTTGGCGAAGCATTTGGGGTTGAATACGGCGGGGGTATTGAAAGATGGGAAGTTTGATGAATCGGTGAATACGGTTTTGACGGAGGCGGATTTGAAGGTGTTTAATGAGCGGTATCCAGTGCCGGGGGATGCGTTGAAGGGGGATGAAGTGGTGGGGAGGGTGTTGGATGTTCAGCGGTAATTTTCCTAATCAAACGTGAATCTTGAATTAACTGCGCATAATGTGCGACTTCTACGAAGTCACACATTATGCGCAGTTAATTCAAGATTCACGTTTATTTTGCAAGAATTGGGCTATTCTGCAAGGCATGTTTATCATGTGCAGCTTCGCTGCTTGATTGAGGAAAATAAACAACGAGCACCTATAGCTATAGAAAAAACGCAGATTGTCAAATGCATTTGCTGCCTTGGGGCAGCTATCTTTGTAGCCAATGTTACCCCATAATTTGTAAACATGGCGGCTGCCCGGGGGGCAGCTATCTGGAAATAAGGCTGAGGGATTTAGATAGCTGCCCGCTGGGCAGCCCTCATTTGACCTTATTCCATCATCTGTGGCAACAAAGATACCTGCCCCCCGGGCAAATCAGCTGCTGGAAAAGGTCGTCGCAGTTTTTAAAAACGTTTGGGTACAGTCCAATCCAAAATGGTTTAAAAATAGAACCAATCGACTCTGCCTGAAAGGGGAGAATAGCTCACGCTAGGTCTATATTCTACCTTTTTTGAGCAAAAATAAGGTTTTTACTTACCGAAAATGCGATCCCCTTACCGTGGCCGGGGCTAGAAACTCACCTAAACCATTCACTATCAACAATAAAATCAAACATCCAAAGATGTGTATAATCGGCAGCCCATACAGAAGAAGGGGGAACACACACGGTGTATTCCCCCTCCATTCATATTTTTCTTCGCAAAAGGCTAAAAGGAAAAAAGTCAAAAGCTAAAACGTCCTGGCTAACCGGAACCCGTAGATATTGCTCGCGACGAGCGGATTATTGTTGAAGCGATCGGCAACCCGGCAAAGCACCGCGTAACTGAACCGAGGCCCGCCGCGAAGCACCCGGTTCGAGCCAGTATCTGGGCCACGTGGATTAATTTTCATGTTTAGATCGTATTTACCTTTCCAATCCCAGCACCATTCCCATACATTGCCGCTCATGTCGTACAAACCGAGTTGATTCTTTTTTTTGCTTGCCACCGAATAGGTTCGTGATGCGTCGTTATTGGCAACGATATCCAGTGTATCGCTGCTGCTGTAAATCATTGACTGCCTTTTTAGGCCGCCACGTGCCGCATATTCCCATTCTGCTTCGGTGGGTAAGCGAAAGCCATTGGATATTGTGTCGAGGCTTACCTTCCATTGGTAATGTTTTGTTTTTCCCACGGAGTCAATCTTGTAAGCTTTACTTCGCCCAAATCTGCTGCTCAGCCAATTGGCATAAACGCATGCATCAAACCAGTCTACATTCACCACCGGATTGTCGCCATCAATGCCCCAATTCGGCGAATAATCCTGCAAGGCCAAACGATTGGCCGCGCAGTACAAACCCCATTGCCAAAAAGTGGTTTCAGTGCGCGATAATTCGAAACTGCTGAGTTGCACCGGATGCAGGATTTCATTATCTTGACAGTTCCTATCAAGTGCGGTATCACATCCCATTTGGAAAGTTCCGCCCGAAACGCTGAGCATCACTGGAAAATAACGGCTCATCAATACATCGTAGTGGTTGGCATCCAGGTTTTTTAGCACAATGGATAGGTTACGTTCCGTTGGCTTCGGTTTCCCTAGCAAGTTTCCGATTTGGGAGATAAGGTCAGCGACTTCCCTAAGTTTTTGACCCGATTCAAGGTATACAAAAGCAATTTCCTGCAAAGCCTGTGCCACTTTGGTTTTGTTTTGCCCCAGTTTTGCGGCAGCCAAAATGGAGTTTAATGCTTCATCGTATTCTAAATGGTATACTGCATCTTTGGCCACTTTCAATAATGAGTCTACCGCCACTTTTGCATTGCCATTGGCTTGAATCAATGCGGGCTTTGCCCTTTCTTCGGGTTCCAGGGCTTGCTGTTCTTTTAATTTAGCATTGTTTTTTCCTAGCCGCGCCAGTTCCCGTTGATTGCGCGCTACTACAGCGCTATCCAATGCTGCGCTTTTAGCCTGTTCTGCCGCGACTTTAGCCTGTTCTGCCTGAGTTTGGGCCTTTTTGGCTTTATCTGCCAAGCTAAAGGCAAAAAAGGTAGCCACCAATGCCAGTGAGCATAAGCCCCGCCAGCCCGTTAGCCCTTCTCCGTTTCCGCCGTTCTTCGGCCAGTTGTTTTTCCTTCTCGAGTTGTTCTTCAATGTCTTCCAGAATGTCGTCTCAGTGAATGTCTTCCATTAGTGAGGTTGAATTTTGTTGAACATACTTTATCCTTAGTCCTTTGTTATCAGTATGGTGTCACCGTTTTATAGCATGGTAAAATAGATATTTAAATTTTATTCTCAAAATAGTGAATACTTTATCCCAATATCATTGATTTTAGCCCTTTAACATTGAGCATTTGCTTTTAGCCCACAATTTACCGTGGCTTTAAAGGATAAAGGATTTGAAGATCAAACCCAATACGATACAAACCCCAATTGTGCGCAGCATGTCCCATTTTAAGCGAAAAGAAAAGAACAGGGCGGCTAGGGTGATGAAAACAGCGCCCCAATCGACGGTATTCCAAACGGGCAATGGAAGGTGCAATGGCCCGGCCAGCACTTCGTCTACTTTACCAAACAGCATATGCAAACTGAACCAGATGCCTAGGTTCAAAATCACACCTACTACTGCCGCCGTGATACCTGACAGGGCTGTGCTCAAGGACTTGTTGTCGCGCAGGTACTCGATGTAGGGTGCGCCGGTGAAAATGAACAGAAAGGAAGGCAGGTAAGTCACCCAGGTTACCAGTACCGAGGCGAGTACACCAGCCAAGATTGGATCGAGGGTTCCTGCATTGCGAAAAGCCCCCATGAAGCCCACAAATTGCACCACTTGAATGAGTGGCCCCGGCGTGGTTTCCGCCATGCCGAGTCCATCGAGCATTTCGCCAGGTTGCAGCCAGCCGTAGGTTTCTACCGCTTTTTGAGAGATGTAGGCCAATACGGAGTAAGCACCTCCAAACGTGACGATGGCCGATTGGCTGAAAAACAGGGCTTCTTTGGTGAACACATTCTCGGTGCCCAACCACATTACCAATCCAGCAACTGGCAACAACCACAACGCCAGCCAGAATATGGCTACCCGGATGATTTTTGACAAATTGGGCTTTTCAGACTGGATAGAGGAATCGATTAACCCTTCCTCGCTGCCCGTTTTATCGGCATGGCCTTTGATCACGTAGAATTTTTCTTCCCAGATTCTGCCCCCAAAGTAGCCGAGGAGTCCTGCGGCAATTACGATGTAGGGAAAAGAGATTTTGAAAAAGAAGATGGCAATGAAAGCCAGTACCGCAATGCCCACCATGACTTCGTTCTTGAGGGCGCGTTTGCCGATTTTGATGACCGCGCCTACTACCACCGCCAGTACCGCTGGTTTGATGCCGTAGAAAATGCCTTGTACAACGGTCAGGTCTTTCCACAAGGCGTACAAAACACTCAGAATCAGGATAGAAATGAAGCCGGGGAGTACAAACAAACCTCCGGCCATAAGCCCGCCCCGGGTTTTGTGCATCAGCCAGCCGATGTAAGTGGCCAACTGCTGGGCTTCTGGGCCGGGGAGCAACATGCAATAATTGAGGGCATGCAGGAAGCGGTTTTCACCCAGCCATTTTTTTTCTTCGACGATGTATTTGTGCATCACGGCGATTTGCCCGGCGGGGCCGCCAAAGCTGTAGAGGGCTACTTTGAGCCAGACCTGAAAGGCTTCTTTAAATGTGGGATAGGCCATTCCTTTTTATGCAAGGATACAAAAGAGTGCCGAGAAAAAATTGAATAAATTGAATCGCTAGCAACCATTTTATGGGCAGTTTGGGGCAGTT
This sequence comes from Saprospiraceae bacterium, assembly GCA_027486765.1. Classification (GTDB taxonomy): domain Bacteria; phylum Bacteroidota; class Bacteroidia; order Chitinophagales; family Saprospiraceae; genus Haliscomenobacter. Next base: position 268 of record JAIXOO010000057.1, on the reverse strand, counting down.
TTATAGTTCGTCTGCCCCAAATTAAAGCCATGCGCTCAATCGGTCTTTTTAGGGGTTTCTCCTTCTTCTACTTCATCGGCTTCACTAAGTGCAATAGCAATCGCCTGTTTGCGATCGGTGACAATGATGTCGCTTTTCCCAGAGTGCAATTCACCTTCTTTAAATTCATGCATCACTTCTGCGATCTTTTTTTTAGCAGGAGAAAGTGCCTTTTTGGCCGCTGCTTTTTTTGTCTTTTTCATAAATGTTTGCCTGTTTTAGGATACCT
>JAIXOO010000001.1 GCA_027486765.1 Saprospiraceae bacterium | reverse complement strand
CGGCCAACCAAAACTCCCTCATCGGCCCAAACCTCCTGAAGGATAAAATCCCGTTCAAGCACCTGGTTGGGGCTAGTGGCAAAAAGCCGGAGCAATTTTGTTTCCCGGAAAGTTAAAGCCTGGCGGGCATCACCACAACTGAGTATTTGAACAGCCGCATCGAGCCGGGAATTGCCAAAAAGCAGTGCCTCACTGTTATTGACTGCATCCGGCAAAATTTGTGTTGGTTTTTGCCGCCCCAAAAACCAAACGCTGGCCAATCCGCACAAGGCCAGCAAAATCAGGGCACCATTCACCCACCATGCTTTGTTCTCATTTTCCAAAAAGCTGATTTCAATAAAATGACAACCCGTAGGCATCTCCCTTCCCATACAGGGCACGGTGTCCTTGCGCACGTCACTCTGGTGATAACCCAAATCGATGATGGCCGACACACAGCGGCGCAAGGCTACATCATAAGCTTGTTGAATGCCATAGAGGTCGAGCGAGGCCTGAAGCGTAGCCGGAAGTTCTTCGTACCGAAAGGGCTGTTCCAAACGCACCCGCCACACATTGGTACCTACCTGCTCAATGGCGGGTATGCGGCTGGTTTGATCGCCAGATTGGCGCAGCAGGCGGTCGGCAGTGCGGCGCAAGGCCAGATTGACCTTTTCAGGCGACAAACCTTTGGGGGCCTCTACCGAGGCAGCCGACAGCAGCCAAACCAATAGAGGCAAAGCCAACACGGGCACTACCCACAGATTTTTGAAATGATGGATGGAAAACATGCCTCAAAAATAGTGCTTTTTTCAAACCCTCGTGCAAATAAAATGCAGGCATACTCTTTGATTTTCAATGCTTTTACAATTGTGTTACATCCTTTTACACGTATTTCTTAACCAGTTTGAGAGAAGGGAATACATTTACCGCTACTTAAAAAATAAAATCACTGACGCATGAAGCCATCTTTTTTTTGCCAACAAATCACCCTGCTGTTTTTATCCCTATTGGTCTCATCCTGCCATGGACAAACCAAAAACAAACCCTCAAAAGAGAGCAGTGCTGAACCCAACCCGATTTCAATCTGGCAAAAAGACCAGAGTACACTCATGGTTGACCCTTATTTTGTGGAAACCAAAACCATCAACGCCCCTTTTGGGCCCCAAAGCATCACCCGCAATATGGTGCAGGATAAAAATGGGAACTTGTGGCTCGCCTCCTGGGAGGGCATCATTCGTTACGATGGGAAAACCTTCACCAACTTTACCAACAAGGATAATTTGCGGCGTTTTCATGTGTTTTCGGCTTTTGAAGACCGAAAGGGAAACCTCTGGTTTGGGACCATTCGCGCTGGTGTGTACCGCTACAATGGCAAATCGTTTACCCTTTTTACGACAAGGGATGGGCTAGCTGATGACCTGGTCACTTGCATTGCGGAGGATAAACGTGGAAACATCTGGTTTGGCACAGCTGTTGGGGTAAGTTATTTCGATGGCAAAAAATTCCACAATTTCACCACGAAGGAAGGCCTGATCGACAACGATGTCAATTCGATCATCGATGATAGCAATGGGAACATTTGGATTGGCACCCGTGGGGGAGTTTGCTGTTACAACCCTTCGGCTTCGCTCAGGGCTGGTGGGAAAACCTTTACCGCTGTAAACAAGCAAGCGGGTGTGCCATTCAACAATGTTCGTTCGATCATTGAAGACAAAACTGGAAACATTTGGGTAGGTGGCCAGGATGGGCTATACCGCTACGATGGCAAAAATTTCACCCAGTTCAGCAAGGATTTTATTGGTTTTCTTTACGAAGATAAAAAGGGAAGCATCTGGATCAGTGCTGGTACACCGCAGCCTCGCAATATGGTGCTGTACCGTTATGATGGCAGGTCCGGGCCCCGCTTGGGCGAGCCCTATTTTAACAAAATCATTGTGGGGGATGGGCAAATTTTTGGCATTTTGGAGGATAAGAACGGAAACATTTGGTTCGGTACAGAAGTTGGGGTATGCCGTTATGATGGAAAAACTTTTAAATATTTTAAGTCATAATTGCAAGATGGTCGGGAATTTGCTCATTAACTAATTTTTAAGTCAAGCAACTAAGAATGACGTTTTGAATTAACTTTTTCCTTATCTTGCCACAAAAAAAACATGCTCCGCCCGACCATCTATTGCCTGCTCTTCCTCCTGAGTTCCACTCAATTTGGCTTCGCTCAGGTCAAAAAAGGCTTCAAGTATTTGGCCAAGTCCAACTATGCTGCTGCACGCACGGCCTTTACAAAGCACGCTGCCCATCCTGTATATGCGCCCTTGGCCCAATACGGCCTCGTCAAAACCGAATTGCAGGAAAAAGAACCCGAGTTGGCCAGCATCTACAAAATGGCCGAAGCGCTGTACCTGGATGCCGCACGCTGGGAACAACTCAACCTTAAGGCCCGCAAAAAACTTCTCAAAAAATTCCAGTTCGATACCTTGAATATCAAATCTTTGCGCATTGAACTGGAGCACAAAGCCCTCGGCCACTACCACGACAGCAGTGGCATCCTCCATTTTGAAAAACACCTGGCCGTTTTTATAGACACCCCATCCGTAGCCATTTTTCAACAACGCGAAGACCTGCGCGCACGCATGGTCACTTGGCACCTCCGCTCCCTGCGGACGGCCAACTACGCCCTTTTAGATGCCTTGTACAACCACCATCATGACCTCCTGGCCCAACGTGGTAGTCGTTACCCCGACCATGTCTATTCCTTTATTCTCGACGCTTTTGTCAAAGAGCATACCTACCGCAATCTGAGCACCTTTGTCAAGGAACAACCCGGGCACTGGTTTTCGGAAGCTTGCTGGTCCAAGGAGGCCGTCGAAGTTTTGCGGCAAGACAGCATACAACTTGCCCTCAATTACCTGCGTACCTACCCTTATTTCATCCTCGACGACTGGATAGACCTGCACATCGAACGCCTGAGCAACGGCGGCATGCTGCTCGACAGCATCGATTACGCACCTACGGAATGGGCACAGTTGGCCGAATTGCGCCTGGGCTGGGAACTAACCAAGCAGCTACGCACCGGCAAACGCCTACCTACCTACGATGCCAACCTGTTGCGCTACCTGAACCTGACCGCCCCTTCCAAACGGGGCTACGACCTTTTCCGCATGGCCCTGAACTCCTACCAGCGCCGGGGCGTGTGGGACAAAGCCATTCAGCTTTTACAAACGGCGCGTCCCCTCTATCCTGATGTCACACTACCTGACTGCGACAAACAATATTCTTTTTACATTTCCAAAAATGCGTGGTTCAAAACTGCTATGGAGCTTTTCCAGCGCCCGGCAGATGGTTTTAGCATTGAGTTGCTGCCTAGTTTGAGCCAGCAGGGACGCGAGGAATTGGCCCCCGTTTTTTCACCCGATGGGCAGAGCCTTTATCTGGCCTTAGCCAATGGCAGCACGGGTCTTGATGTATTCATTTGCCATTACGATTCGCTAAATGGCCTCTGGTCTGCACCGCAGAAAGTAGAAATCTTGTGCAGTGAGCGCGACGATATACCTTACAGCATCACCCGCGATGGGCGCGAGTTTTTACTGGCACAGGGTGGAAAACTGATGATGAGTACCTTTGGTGCAGCAGATTGGCAAAAACCCTTTGGTTTGCCGCTTACTGTCAATGAATTCCCCTGGGTGGGGCGCGCTACCTTGTCGCCAGACGGGCGTTGTTTGGTCTTTGAAGGTTCTGGTAATAAAAAACAGGTACATGAGCAAGAGCCTCCTCATATTCACCTTTACCGCATGTTCAAAGGCGAGAGCCGCTTCGGCTGGAGCAATCCTAAGGCCATATCGGCCTTGATGGCGGAAGGAGGAGAAGAACGTAACCCCTGCTTTGGGCCGGACAGCAATTTGTATTTTATTGCCGATCGTTGGCCAAGTTTGGGCCAGGGAGATGTCTTTTTTAGCAAACCTTTGGATGGAAATAGCGATGCAGAAATGATGGCTAAATCTGGAATATCGACCGACTTGAGCAAGTTTCCAAAATCTGATTTCACCAACTGGACAGTTCCTCAAAACCTCGGCAAAGAAGTCAATACCCTCGGCGATGAAAAACATTGGCTGAGCGTTGCTCCGGACAACAGCCGGGCTTTTTTTAGCACCATTGAATTGTCCAAAAACGATGAATCTGAATTGTACAGCATGGCCTTACCTAGTATTTGTAAAGCCGAAAAACGAAAGATTTTGCTACTCCCCCTTGGGAGCATCGGGCAAAATTTGACGGGTTTTAAACGGAGGGAAATGATCTTAAAAGTGGTGGATGCGAGTACTGATCAGTTGATCGCCGAATTAAGACCGCAAGGGGAACTCCGGTTTATCCTCAATCTTTCATCCAGTGTGGCAAAAATCAAATACCAGGTAATAGAATCGAGCAAAAATCCGGTGGCTTTGACGCAGTGGGGCGAATATATAATTGGGACAGCTTCGTTGCAAAATCTGCCCACGCCACAGTTATTGGAATAATTGGAATAAAATCAACTGAGGTGCTCCTTAAGTGTCTTTGGTTACTTGGGTGGTGAAAAAAAGACGCTTTAGGAACACTTTAGAAAATAGCCCTACTGGCACACATCACAACGTCCCCGGATCACCAAATGGGTTTCCGACACTGCAAATCCTACTGGCGGCGTAATCACTGGCGCAGCAATTTCCTCCACACAAATCGTCTTACCGCAGGTATCACAATGAAAGTGAGCGTGGTGGTCATGATGTGTTCCCTGGCCGCAGTCGTGCTGACACAGGGCATATTTTTGTTTGTCGGTACCGTCCATTGCCTTGTGGATCAGGCCCTGCTCTTCAAAAGTACGCAGGGTACGGTACAGGGTAATGCGGTCTACTTTGCCCAATTCCTGCTCCAGATCGTTTTGGGATAGTGCTTCTGCCCGCGCCATAAACAAATCCAACACCTTCACGCGCATATCGGTGAGGCGCAATTGATGAGATTTTAACAAATGTTGAGCGTTGCTGGCCACTTGGTTTGTATTTTGGTGCAAAGTTACGGTTGTTTTTGAATGCCTGTTGAATTTTGTTGCTGTTGTTGGTTTGAAAATCTTCTACTTCCTGGCTGATTAAAACGATCTGCAGCATTGATCAATATCATAGCTCGATCCGCAGAAGCCGACTACTTTCAAATCACATTTCATTAGCTCACCTAAATCAACATTAAATGAAAAAAGTCCTCACCTCGGGCCTGGTGGCCAGTTTGGTATTACTGGCATTTGCTTATCTGTGTCTAAAACTGATGCCGATTTTGCTACTTTCGGTCGCCTTCGAATATTTCAACCCCGTTTTTGTCAACGATCCTTTTCGGAATGCTTTTTACTTTCTACACCCCATTGTCCTGGCTTTTGCCTTGGCTTGGTTCTGGAACCGCTTTAAAGACATTTTTGTAGGCAATCTGCTTGCCCGTGGCCTGGAATTCGGTTTCGTCTACCTGATCATTGCTACCCTACCGATCATGGTTTTGCTATTCAGCGCCATTGATGTATCGCTGACGGTGATTGGCACCTGGTTGCTTTATGGCTTTTTGCAGGGGACAATCGCTGGCTTGATTTTTGCCCGGATGCATGTGTAGTGACAAATGTCAATCCTAGAGACGCACGGCCGTGCGTCTCTACATTCCCATCTGAGCGTTTCTCTCCATCTGCCATAGTTTCAAAAAATCAACTCAAAAAATAAACACACCCAAATGAAACATTGTTGCAAAAAAGATTTTATCTTTGTTTTGGCTTTGAGAGAAATGTATGGAAAAAAGATGGACATCCTTATTGGTAATGCTATGGCTAGTACTCGGACTACCTGCACAGTTGCTGGCTCAAGACTGTAACTTAAGCCTACGCGGCCAGGTGCTGAATGCCGACACCGGCTTACCCATGCCTTATGCGGGCATCATCATCAAAGAAACCCAGCAGGGTGTACAAAGTGATGAGCATGGCCATTACCAAATCGAACGGATTTGCCCAGGAGAATACACCATCGTATGTAGCCATCTTGGCTGCGATCACGCCGAACAAAAACTCGCACTCCAGCGCAATGCCGTACTCGACATTGCCATGAAAGAAAACGCGGTCACCCTGGAAAATCTGGTCGTGACGGGCAGCAGCAACAAAAAAGCGGGCACCCAAACCAGTTCCGAACTCAGTGGAGTAGAATTGGACGCTGGGCGTGGCATGGGTTTGGGTGAAAGCCTCAAACGCCTCAGCGGTGTCAGCACCCTCAACACGGGTGCAACCATCAGCAAACCTGTCATTCAGGGCTTGCACAGCAACCGCATCCTGATTTTTAACAACGGCGTCCGCCTGGAAGGCCAACAATGGGGCAACGAACACGCCCCCGAAGTTGACCCTTTCACTGCCGAGCGCATCACAGTAGTAAAGGGTGCGGCCAGTGTACGTTACGGAGCGGATGCTCTGGGGGGCATCATCCTGCTTGAGCCCAAACCCGGTCGCCAAACTCCGGGAATCGGCGGCGAAGCCCACCTGCAAGGCTACAGCAATGGCCGTGGAGGCATCGCTTCGGGTATGCTGGAAGGCAGACTCGCCAAACTCCCTTTGAGTGGGCGCATTCAGGGTACGCTCAAACGGGCTGGTAACCTGCAAACCCCCAATTATTACCTCAACAACACCGGGGTAAGTGAATCCAATTTTTCCTGGAGTGGCAAATTCCAGCCAGAACATTGGGTAGTAGAAACTTTCTATTCCCGCTTTTTCACCCAATTGGGCATCTTGCGGGACTCACATATCGGCAACTTAACCGACTTAAACAATGCCATTGAACGTGGCAGACCACTGCAAGACGGAGCCTTCAGTTATGACCTGGGTCGCCCGCTGCAAAAGGTCATGCACGAAACTTTTCGGGTTAAACTAGCTCACGCACTCTCGGAAACCGACAAACTTTCCTTACAAGTGAGTCGTCAGTTCAATCGCCGCCAAGAGTATGACGCGCACCGCCGTTTCAATCCACTACCCGAAACGTTAGACGACCCTAGTATCGAATTTGAAATCACCACCTGGGCCGCAGAATTGAATTGGGACCACCAGCTGGGCCGCAATTGGCGGGGTGCCTTGGGTACCAATGCGCAATCGCAAGTCAATACGGTAGATCGAGGAGCCTTGATCCCCAATTTTGACAACTTCGACTGGGGCTTGTACTGGACCGAACGGCGTTTCAAATACGGAAGTCCCTGGGAATACGAATTTGGTTTGCGTTACGATTTGCGCCACCTGCATGTAGCGGAACAAGGCACGAATAATCTAAACGAGGACCGAAATTTTCAAAACTGGTCGGCCTCACTGGGAGTAGTTTATGCATTGAATGAAGTTTGGAAATTGCGTTTCAATATGGGTTCAGCCTGGCGTTCGCCCCTGGTCAATGAGCTATACAGCAGCGGAGTGCACCACGGTTCAGCCAGCTACGAACAAGGAAATCCTGACTTGCAAGCCGAAAGAGGTTTCAACAATAGCCTAACCCTGGAGGGCAGCCGCAACGATCATTGGACGATGGCCCTGACCAGCTACTACAACTTGATCAACCATTTCATCTACTTGCAACCCCGCAGCGAAGCCCAATTGACCATTCGTGGTGCTTTTCCGGCTTTCGACTACAATCAGGCAGATGCACGGATCATGGGCATTGACTGGACAGGTGATTTCACGCTATACAAAACTTTGCACCTGGAATCCAAAGCCTCCCTATTGAGTGGCTGGAATCGGGAGCTGGAAGATTACCTCATTTATATGCCCCCACTGCGTTTTGAACAAGGGCTGAAATGGGGGTTTAATGAAAAAAAACAGGCCGATCACCCCTCATTTGTGCGCATCAGTGCGCTGTGGGTGCTGCAACAAAAACAGGCTCCAGTGACGGATTACGCACCCCCCCCGGCGGGGTTTGTCCGACTGGATGCGGAGTTGTTCCATACCTTAATGTGGGGTAAACAGCGATTGGAGGTAGGGATTTCAGTAAGCAATTTGCTCAATACGGAGTACCGGGAGTATTTGAATCGCTTCCGCTATTTCAGCGCCGAACCAGGTCGAAACCTGAGTTTGCGCCTAAAAGTGCCATTCAATTTCACTTGACGATAAAATCTTAAAAACCATGAAAATCAATGCTTTAAAATTGCCACTCCTGGCAATACTGGTACTCCCATTCCTGGGCTGTGAAAAAGACGATGACAATGGCCCCGACAATGAACAGGAATTGATCACCACCATTGCTTTAAAATTCACAGGTGGCGGCCAAACTGTAACCTTTACTGCGGTGGATAAAGATGGTGATGGCGGTTCGGCTCCCGTTATTCAAAACATCAATTTGAAGGCGAATACCGATTATACCCTTTCCATCTCTTTCCTAGATGAATCCAAAACACCTAGTGAAGACATCACCACAGAGGTTAAAGCGGAAAGCAACGACCACTTGGTGTGTTATGCGGCTACAGGTGCCATGGTAAGCCCTATCGCTAGCGATAAAGATGCTGGGGGCAAAACCCTGGGACTCGAAAGCGCCTTCAAAACGGGAGCAGCCGGAGCAGGTACACTCAAAATTACCCTCAAACACGAAGCGGACAAAAGCAGCGCCAATGCTTGTGGCACTGGAGAAACCGATGCAGAGGCTACCTTTAATGTAACAGTGCAATAAGAGTCAGACCCATAACTGGTTCTGCTTTTTTTCATACTTACTCAGGTAATATTGGCTGGGGGTAGATTTTCGCTACCCCCTTTTTATTTTCACAGTTTTTTCATCAAACCATCCTCTACGGCCTCTTCTCCCAATCCATGCAACTGAATCGGTTTTTCCCGTTTTTTGCGCATCCGCATATTGATCAATTCAATGACCAAAGAGAAGGCCATGGCGAAATACAAATAGCCTTTATCAAATTTTTGATGGAAGCCTTCGGCGACCAGTAGCGTCCCGATCATGATCAAAAAACCAAGTGCCAAGACCTGTAAGGAAGGGTGTTGGTTGACAAAATTACTGATGCGCCCAGCAAAGGCAAGCATTACGGCCATTGAAATGATCACAGCAAGTACCATCACTGAAACCTCTTTGACCAAACCTACCGCAGTCAGAATAGAATCAAAGGAAAAAACCATGTCGACCAGGATGATTTGGACAATGACTGTGCTCAATGCAGCACGGCCTTTGATGTCGTGTTCCTTCGTTGCCACCTCAAGCTTGTGAAACATTTCATTGGTGCTTTTGGCGATCAAAAACAGACCTCCCAACATTAGGATCAGGTCCTTTACACTGATCCCCAGCGCATGGCCAGTCTTATCTTGCATAAAGCCAAGGTGAAAGATTGGCTTGGTCAAAGTAATGATCCAGGTAATCGTAAACAACAAACCGAGGCGAAAGATAAGCGCCAATATCAGGCCCCAATTGCGGGCTTTGGGGCGTTCGGCCAAGGGGAGTTTGTTCGAAATGATCGAAATGAAGATCACATTATCGATGCCCAATACGATTTCCAGGGCAGTCAAGGTCAATAGGCTGATCCAGAATTCAGGCTGAGCAATACTGGCAAAAAGATCCATCGTTATTTTTGGTTAAGGTGTAAATACCCGTTCAACGTTTTTGTGTGAACGCAGTTCGCCAGTAGAGTAGTTTTTTTAGGAAAATTGCGGCTAAACGCCTGCTCAGGGGCAAAAAAATGAACCTTTATTTTTGCCACGCCCAACGGCCTTCAATCGTGCGCTCCCAAATAATTTTCTTCTTCAATCATTTTGCGGGTATTGCTCAATACCTCGCTGAGTGCGGATTTCGCGCGACTGGTATGTTCGCGCAATTCATCCAGGATTTTTTGTTCTTGAACGGGTACAACACCTGTTTTCAGTTGTTGCACATCCTGGCTGATGTCTGCCATGGGCTGACCCAATTTGCTGGCAATGGTGCCAAAGAGCTGAGTTTTTTGCTCATTCAGGTTTTTTAGGGCTTCTGCCTGCTCGGCGATGAGTTGTTGTTTTTGAAGTAAGATCCGGTGATTGCGCAAACGATGACGGTACAAGGCCATCGCAACGCCCCCGATGATCAGTGTAAAAACAAAGGCTGCAATGCCCAGAATGCGTTTTTGCTTTTCTGCCTGAATTTTTTTCAAAAAGCGCTGATCGATTTTTTCCTGCGTTGTGCTAAGTTGATAATTGGCAAATTGCTGCTGTGTAGACTGTTTTAGTCCTTCAGATTTGATTTTATCTTCAAAAGTGTGGTATTCACGGAGGGCTACGAGTGCCACCTGGTTTTTTCCCATTTTATTGAGTATATGGGCATGGGTAGATAACAGGGACAAATGAAAATGGAGTAGGTCATTTTTCTGAGCGATAGCGATTCCCCGTTTGGACAGAAATAAGGCAGAATCCAATTGCCCATGCTTAAGATAATGGTTTGCATACAAATCCATGATGTTGACATCCGAGATCACATCTTGAATTGAATCGGTTAAAGCTTTAGCTGTATTCAGATAATAGAGGCTTTTTTGGTCTTTCTTTAACTCTGCATGGGCAATGTGCAACATGATATATGCGTTGATGTCATCCTGAATCGGTCCGGTATTCGCTCTTTGTTTGATGGATTCGAGGGCATATTTGATGACACGATCATATTGTCCTTTGCGTTGAGCGATTTGAGCCAGCAGGTTTAAATCCTGAGCTTGGCGCCCGGGGATTTTGTAGTAATGTGGCTCCCTGGTATTTTGTTCTACCAGGTACTCGGCCTCTTTGTACTGATTGAGGTTGATGTAGTTCAAGGCAAGATTGTAACGAATGAGCAAGCGCAACTTAGCCCCTTCAATGTTTTGATCTTTGCTGAGGGCAAGCGCCTGATAAGCATACTCAAAGGTTTTGTTTAGGTTGCCCAAATCCTGATTGATGACAGCGAGCCCATTGTATGCCTCCGCATGCAGCAAGGGATAGTTGGCCACTGGCACTGTATTGATGGCCTTCATGCAGTAATTGATCGCTTTTTCCTGCTCGTAGTTGATAAACAGTTGAATGGCTTTATTGATGTAAGCACGCGCCCATATGTCTTTTTGTTTGACCTGATCGGGAATCATGGCCAAGACCTGTTCATTGTAAAGGCTGGCTTTTTTGAGGTCTTTTCGTCTGTACTGATCGAAAAGTTCCAGCAGGGTTTGAGCCTTCTGGACGGGCGACTCTGCGATTTGCAATTTGTACTCCAGTTTAGCTACTTCGGAGCTGTCCTGCTGTGCGCTAAGCGGAGCCGTGCACAAACCTAAAAACAGGCTGAGCACCAGCGCCCAAGGGATGAAGCGCCAGGTAGACTTGCGGCCTAAAACAGGCACACTACCAAGTAGGATATGCCAGGACAACTGATCAAATCTCATTTTAGATGTTTTGGTCTATTCTGCAAAAACAATTGTAAAACGAGTACCCGCATTCGGCGCGGATATACCTAATAGACTTCCCCCCTCTTGCTCTATAAACTGGCGCACCAAGGATAAGCCAACCCCTGAACCAGTTTCCCCTTTCGTACCTGCCCGCGACAGGCCTCCGCCTAGCGCTTGCTGCAATTGTGATTCAGTCATACCTATGCCCTGATCCTGAATACAAATGTGAACTTTTTGCTCAGCTTTCCAGGCACTGATGCTGATGTCCTGGCCTGTGTCAGAGAATTTGATGGCATTGATCAACAGATTGCGAATGGTCATACGCAGCATTTCTTCGTCCTGTACAAGCCCAATATTTTCCGGGATAGCCAAGCTAATTGATATCCGCTTATCCAGATACATCAATTGCGCAGTCTCTTTGATTTCTCCAACCAATGGAAGCAGGGTAATCCATTTTTTTTCGCTTGACTGGTGTTTCATCTGAAGAGTGGCCCAGCAGAGCAGGTTTTCCAGTAGGACATTCGTTTTGGTTGTTTGCTGCTTCAACTTGTCGAGCCACCACTGGCGTTTGGGTTCATTTGGTCCTATTTCATCCAGGGTATCCAGAATGGCTTCGAGTGACAACAAAGGAGAGCGCAAATCGTGAGAAACGATAGCAAAAAGGCGGTTTTTAAGTTGACTGAGTTGCTCCAGTTCTTTTTTCTGGATTTCAATTTTTTGATTTTGTACTTGCAGCAATAAATTAGCGCGCTGTTTCTGACAGGTCCGCAAGCTGACGAACAAGCCCAACACACCAAGCAGCGCTCCTGCAATCCACAAAAAGAAGCGGGTATTTTTTTGACGTTCCAGGCTGGACTGGTAAATGGATTTTAGTTCTTGTTCAGCACGTGAGATGGTTAGTTCCTCCAAGAGCTGCCGTCCTTTTTCTACTTCACTGTCCTTATCGTTGATCGCAGAAAGGGAATCCAGTGCGGCGAATGCCTCTACGGTTAGGCCCTTGCGCTCCAGGATCAGGGAACGTTGTTTCCAGATGCTCTTGGGTAATGTATCTTGGGCGGGAAGTCGGGGTAGTTTGGCTAACAATTGTTCATTGAGCGCCAGAGCGGAGTCCAGCTGGTTTTGCTGTAAGAGCAGCTGGGCGAGTTGCAAGGTACTGGTATTGATTTGCAAATCATCCTTGAGGGTTCTGGCCTTACGCAGTCTTTCCCTGGTAAAATCCAGTGCCGCCCCCATGTTTCCTGTTTGTGCCGCCAAGGCACTCAAGCGGGTCAAAGCCTGTAGACTTAGTGCAGTTTGTTGATATTTTTGGGCAATACGTTGGGCTTTTAACAAGCTTTGCTGTGCTTGTGAATGTTTGTGCCGGGCAATCTCCAACTCACTTTGCAACAACAGCAGTTGGATGTACTCTGGCGGGGCTGAAGTTTCGTTTAGCTGGGCACTGAGGCTAGTAAGTGTTTGAGCGAGTGCTGTAAGCTGTTGAGCAGATAACTGTGCCCAGCCGATTTTAAGTTTCAGGCGTTGCTTTAAAACAGCATCGACCGTCTGTTCGCTGCCATTTTGGTAAAACTCAATGGCCTTGGGGAAATTACCATAATAAAGGTATAGGTCGCCAATTTCCGCGCACAATGTGGAGTAAAGCGTATCCGATCGATTGCGTTGAGCAAAGGCGAGTGCATCAAAATACAATTGTGCAGCACGGACATTGTCTTTTTGTTGGAGGGCAATGTTGGCTGAGTCGCGTTTTTGTAAAGCAAGACGAAGCTGCTGTCCCGACAAAGGAAGTACAATAAAAAAGCAATAGCCTATACACAGCCCAAACGTTTTAGCCCTAAACATGAGGTTATCTCTTCTGTTGTAAAATGGGAAAACTTATTCCACACCGATTCGGGCTTAGCGTAAATCGCATCCGTAAAACCGCTTAAAATCTCAGTTTTCGAAATCCGTTTACACTAAACCCCGATCGGTGTAGTACGTATTGGGAACAGGATAGCTATGGCCTTGAGTTAAAACAAGACCCCGTTATTCACGTAATAAAAGTAGGATGTACCGCCACTAAAGGTCCAGTTAGTGGCATTAAAAGAACCATTCCCGGTTGCACTACCCTGAATTTTGTAAGCTTGTACCGCTTGTCCGGCTCGGTTCCAGGTCAAAGGGCTGCCACTTACACAGGTCTCCGGCCCGAGGTTGACATTTTTCAAAAAGTAAGCATGGTTGAGTCCATATACTTTGCCAATGCCACTTTGGTCGATGCACACCGCCGTTTGTTCATCCACCCCAATTCCTTTTACGGTGGTATAGGCAAAATCTTTCATCAAACGCGCCATAAAGGCAATGTGCCGACCTTGGCGGTCGCGCTGGGTGTAATGCGAATCGGTGATGGTATTTTGCAAGTGGGTAGCGGCAAGAAAGTCGTTTTGCCCCACTGTTACAAGACTATTGTACGGATTAGCGAGGGCTTGGGCAGTGGTTACACTACCCGTTTGCGCACTGTAGTAAGCGGAGCCCAAAATGGCCAATCCAGCGCTGGTACCTCCAACTGGTGCCCCCTTGGTGTTCAACAGGTAATTGATGGCCGTTTCAGTGGCAGAGTTTTTCCAATAATTCACATAATTCCATTGATCTCCGCCTGCGATGAAAAGTGCCTCTGCAGCCCGAATTTTATCGGTCACACTGGCCAAGTCCGCCTTAGCCCGACTGTCGATGATGATGGTTTCGACGGAGTTGACGGGCACCATATCAAACATATACTGATTGTACCCATCCGCACCAGATGAACGAATGACTACGACGTCGCCGCCTCCGCTACGGGTCAGCAACCAGGCAATGGCTGCGTCTACATCGGTGCTTCCCCCCATCAGTACCAGACCAGGGGTAGGGGTGGGAGTCACATCAGCGGCATTTCCGGTCAGGTAGGTCACTACTTTTGGCGCTTTCCCTGAAATTTCACCCACTATTTCTTCACTGGGTATGATTTGATTGTTTTGGGAACAAGCCAGGTTGAAGGCCAGTACTCCAAGCAGTAATAGTTGAGACACAGTGTTTTTGCGCATAATTGAGCGTTATCTGGTTGAGGAATGAAGGTAAAATACAAAAACTGCCAATTTCAATTGTTATTTCTTTTTATTTATCTTGATTCAACAGGCTACAATTGGCAATAATGTAGAAACCATCACCAAAACGGTTTGGGTCTGGGATGGCAAACAACTGGTGCACAAAAAAGAAGAATGATCCTTGCTTTTTTCGCGGATTAGCCCTGAAAGGGCGGCATCACATCAAGAAAGGGTGCAGCCCTTTCGACCAGCTAACGACTAACCGTAATTCACTCGACTAGCCCTGAAAGGGCGGTATCATCTTGCCGAATGATATCGCCCCTTCAGGGCTTCTTGACTTAAGGAGTTATTCCATGGTCAGAATGGGCATTGCCCACTCTTGATGTTATGCCGCCCTTTCAGGGCTAGTTGATTTTCACGCAATGTGGTGATTAGGTTAACCCAACATCACCCCAACATCAATTTTTTCCCTCACCGTCCTCCCCTACCCCAAAACCCCTTAACTTCACGCGGAATAAAACCATTCAGCGTCATGTTCAAACACTCTTCTACCCTGAGCTACCTCTTTCTTGTGCTCATCATTACTGCCTGCGCACCAAAAAATCCCTGGGTGGCCCAGGCACCCGCCGGAGCACAGTATTGCCAAATCAATCAATCTGGCGAAAGCATCATCCCCAATGGCCGCATCATCAAACCAGCGGGCAAAAGTGTACTCACGGCTCCCCACCCTTACGGCCTGGTACTCTCACCCGATGGCAAAGTAGCCGTAACCGCCAACTCTGGCAACGCTCCGTTCTCCATCAGTGTCATCCGCAATTTTGATGGCAATGGCCAACCCACGGTACGCCAAATCCCTGAGGGAGCCAACAACCAGGAAGGTATCCTGGAATCCGTATTTATGGGTCTCGCCATTACGCCCGACAACCGCCACGTTTTTGTAGCGGGCGGGCAATCCAACAAAATTTTCAAGTTTGACCTGCAAACCGGGAAAAAGCTCGACTCCCTCAAATGTGGTGTCATCGACGGCGAGCGCGACTACACCCACGGCTACATCGGCGACATGAT
>JAIXOO010000317.1 GCA_027486765.1 Saprospiraceae bacterium | reverse complement strand
TTATTGACAAACGATGGAACTTCGGGATACCCGGGACCTTCGATAAGAATAGCGTATTGTGGTTTAGAACACAATTTTGAGAGGGAAGCTGAGCTTCCCTTTCTTTTTTTGGGGGGGAATCCCAAACTTGCTTTTTGCCCAAAACAAACTTATTTTTGAATCAAAACTTGAAAATGAGTTTACAGGCATCTGTTTCCGACATATTAAGTACGGCCAAACAACTGGATACTCAACATCTTGATGAGTTGCTACGTGAGTTAAATATCCTGCGTGTCCAAAAAACTGGCGCCCCAATTCTTGATAAAGCCGAAGCTCAACTATTGCAAAATATCAACCTTGGGTTTGATAAAGAAAAATGGGAAAGATTGCAGTTTTTGGACTGGAAATCAGAGTTTGATGTGTTGAGCGATGAAGAAGAAAAAGAGGCCCTGGCCCTTGCCGAGGCATATGAGGGGTATAGTGTGGAGCGATTGAAAAATATTGGGCATTTGGCGATGTTGAGGAATAGCAAGTTGAGTCTATAGAAGGAAAAAGATTGAACGTGGTTTTATAAATTGTTGAGTATTGATTTTTTCAACCTGAAAAGTTTTTTAAACCCTCAAAAGATTTAATATCTTTACCCAGTAAAGTGATTAAATTAAGATTTCAATACTTTTATTATCATTGGAAATGAAAACTATTTCAAACTTTATTTATGACGATTCAGATTTTGAAAATGAAGACTATTACCAAGTAGTTTGCTGTGAACTAATAAATGACTCTGCTTCTGAATTTGAAGTCCTAGACAAAATTGAACTAATTAGGACTGCTCTTTATCCAACATGCGAGATTTACAAAGAACTATCAATGTTGAGACCAAGGATAAAAAGTTATTTAAAGAAAAATTCAAATGGTGTTTTAGATGTGGAGAGTTTTGAAATTAATATGAATAAAGTTATTGCAGCTGCAAATGATATTGTTGGAAAAATTCTTCCTAAAGATATAGCCATTGATTTTAGATATGAAAACCGTGAATTAACCTACGTTATTAGAGATATACATGGGGATTTACTTTTCAATTACATAGGGCAACTCGTCAATAATAAACCACATGGCAAAGGAATTGCATATTACCCTGACGGAGATTATTATGAAGGTAGTTTTAGAGATGGCAATCGACATGGTAAAGGTATTTTACGAGATAGCAATAGAAAAATTCTACAGAATGGATATTGGAAATATGAAGAATATGTTGAAGACAATATAAGATTTTACAAAAACCTTAAAGTCGCAGCGGGCTCAATCAGGAATATTTCTGATATTCAAGAGATAGATTATGAACCAATTAATATACCTGGTATAAAAGGAGATAATATATTCGCTTTTCCAATAGAAGGCAACAGCATGGAGCCCAATTTTTTTGAGGGGGATATCGTGATTTGCAAAGAACTAGATTCTTCCGAAGAAATACGAGATCAAAAAATATATGTAATTTTTCATGAAGGTGGATTAGTCGTAAAAAGGGTAAAAAAAGCTATTTTAGAATCTGGTAGTCAATCTTTTAAGTTGATTTCGGATAATTATTGTGACTTTAGCCCATATATTATCACACCTACAAATGAATCGAAGTTTTTTAAAATTCTAATGCATGTAAAGCCTTTTATTTCCCCACCATCCCCCTAATCTCCTCCAACCCCTTCTCCAACGCCTCCCGCAACCCCTTCAACTCCTCCTTAATCTCCGCAATATCCTTACTCAGCGAAGCCTCCAAATGCTGATTAAATGACGTAACGCCATATTCCGTTTCCAGCAATTCCACAATCCGCTGGAAGGTTTTTTCATTGTTACCATTCAGTGCCTTGCTGACGGTAGTCTGTTTCATCCCCAGTTTTTCAGCCAGTACACTTTGATCGAGGTTTAAGGACTTGATGACGCCTTTTACCTGGTTGTAGAGCTTTGGGTCTAAAGGGCTTTTTTTAGGCATAAAGACTTTTTTATTCTTTTTATTTGACTTTTTTAGTCCTATTTTTTAACTTTGCAAAGCAAAAGGAACTGTTCACGAAAGTAAAAAATTTATTGAAGGATTCTTTGCCCCGATTAAGAAACAACTAAGACCTCCCCTATGAATGCTGTATCTAAAAAATATGCCCCTTTGGCTCCTCCTCAACGACCCACGCTTCGCCCCAAAGGCCATTTCTTGCTATTTTTGCTGATATGCACTATCTTGGGAGTCGTTGCAGCTAGGCAGGGTAAAGACTTTTTGGAACTTGACCACAATGGCGAAATTCAAATTTCCGCTCAGCGTGAAAAGCAACTCAACCAAAGACTCAAAAGACTAAACCAAGCCGAGCAATACGTGCTTTTGGCAAAAGTGGACGGGTGGTATCCTTGCTATTCCTGCGAAACCAGCGATTCGATTTATCTTTTTGCAGGTGAAGTTTGGCGTTATGGAGTGACCATTCGTGGCGAGAAAGGGCGGTACGGGCTTACGTTAAAAGACAAACGTTTGCTTTATGTCGTAGAGTTGTATGGCAATGTGTCAGCGTGTTTGGAAGCAGAAGCCATCAAAATCTACACTTACCCCAAACTCCCCGAAAACCTCAAACGCACCAGACCGCTCATTCGCCCGCCGGGCAACAAAGTTGATCTCTAAATCAAAACCCATGTACGCACCCTTCGTCGTTTCCGGCATACTCGAAGCAAGCATTGCTGATAAAATTGGCATTCCTAATACCAATCTTTTAGAGGATGCGCTCAACCAACGTCTGTCTCTTTCCATTTACGGCAGCGGCCTCACTGGCATTGCCTTCATCTACATCGCCACCCCGCCTATTGACGAAATTCATGAAGAATGTTTTACGTATAGCCGCAAGAAGAAAGAACTATTCATTCAAATGCGTTTGCCTTACGATGTTGTGAAACAAGCTAGTGTCGCTGAAACCTTACACCTCATGGCACGCAGTTACCTCGAAACCCTGCATGAAAATCTACCACTCAAGAAGATTGCGGACTTTGATCGAACTCGTTTTGTCCAAGATGTGCAGCGTTTATTCGAAACCCAAGGCTGGATGGAAGTACAAGAAGTAGCTTGAAAGAAATGATTCCCGATTGCTGTTCATCGTTCAACTAAGCTTCTAAACATCTATCATCCCCAAATTTCAACCCTCCAACCGCGGCAGCGGTTAAATCTTGCATAGCCGCGGTCGTCCGCGGACTGAGATAGTTGAAAGGGTTTTGCAACCGCGGGAGCGGTTGAATTTTCCCAAGGCTAATTCAACCACTGCCGTGGTTGTGTAATCTTCGTGCTACCCTTTTTACCGCGGACGACCGCGGCTATGCAAGATTGAATCACTCCGTGATTCTCGCCACTCTCTTGAATTCGATTAAACGCATCAAAATAAGCCCCAATCCCCCCAACCCAATATTCCCCCCCTCAAAACCGTTTACCTCTCTGTCTGCCCAACCGACACAACATGAGAAAACTAATCTTCCCCGTTATCTATCTTATCATTTTGCCAACCACAAATGCCCAGGAAATACGGGAATTTATGGACCTGCAAAGCCACATGACCGTAC
>JAIXOO010000488.1 GCA_027486765.1 Saprospiraceae bacterium | reverse complement strand
TGTTTAAGGCTTCGGGCACCGGGTAACGGTTGATCAAATAGGCATTGAGCGCGGCGGGGAACACCAGGGTCAGCAATACCCAAAAACTCAACAGCGCCACCGCATTCAAACCAGAATTGCGCTGCCAGAAAATCACCCAGGTGCTGAGTGCAAACCAAAAGAGCAGGTACAGGCCCGCTACCGCCACAAAAGCCAAAGTTGCATTATCCAGCGGCAGTCTTAGGGCAACAACAGCGATGCCGAGCAAAAGTAGCGACACCGTAAAAACGGCCAAAATCCGAATCGACATTTTTCGCAGCAAAAAATACAGGGTCGATCGCGCCTGAGTCGCCACCAAACGCAGGGTACCTTCCTCTTTCTCCTCAGACAGCAGATTGTAAGTCAACGCAATGATCAGCAATGGAAAAAGGAAAATGACTACAAAGCTGAAATCCAGATTCCCCATCAGGAGGTTCATCGGGTTGTGCAAGTCGGTATCGTATTTTTGGTTTTCCAAACCGCGAATGGTCACACTCTGAATGGAATTCTGGACATCCCTTTGCCCAATCGACAAAGCGTTGAGTGGCTGATTGGGATTGACCAGTGTAAAGCGCAGGTAATACAACAGGAGCCCCATTTCATCTTGGTGGTAGCGTACATTTCGCTCGATGTGCTCGCGCTGAAACCGGGCTATTTCGGCTTGTGCCTGCTGTTGTTTGGCCACAAATTGCCGCCCGATCAGGAGGCTCAGGCAGCCCACCAACAGCAACAAGACCAAGCCTCCCATTGCGCCTTTGCTGCGCAAAAAACGTTTGATTTCCAGAGCGTACATATCAGATGACTCTTAATTTTTTGGAAGAATACAACAACAAAACCCACAAGGCAAACAGCCAAAACAACTGCGCCAGAATGCTCAGTACTTGTTGTTGAAAAACCTGCCCTACGTTCAAGTACTGGTATTGCCAATCCGGCATTTCCCGCCAGTGCTTGCGACTGATTTGATACGGTTTGTCTTGTGGCCCCAGCTTTTGATTGCTGATGTAGCGCATCTGCAGGCGGTTCATGCGCTGCGCCAATTGGTAGCGGAAAGTTTCTACTTGTTGTTGAAAATCAACGTAGGCGTAAAAATCCGTTCCTGCCAAACCCATCGACAGGTTTTTCAAAGCCATAAAAGGATTCAGCAAAGCCGAAGTCTCGGCCAGGCGATTTTGTTGGGTATATACCGCCAAGAGTTGGTGCCATTGCCGATTGTAAATCTCCGCGCTGATCCGCTCCCCCTCGCTCATGATGAAACCGCTGTAATTAAAGGGCAATTGCTGCACCGAATCGATTTTATACGCTGCCAACAGCGAATCTTTAATGGCTTTATAGTGCGGATCATCCGGGTTGTGGCTGTCCCCTTCTTTGATCAAATCCTGTTCTACCCGGGCTTCAAATTCAACCTTACTGGGCGAAGGGTGCCAATAATTGCCCAAGGCCTGGGTGCTACGCGGCAACACGATAGCCCAAAGCAACCAAAGCCCGATCAAACGCACCAGCGCCGTTTTGGAACTGCTGCTGTAAGCCGATACCAGTACTGCCACCAGCGCAAGCGTGGCCAGAAACAAGCCATACGCGCCTAAAATGCTTCCTAGCCGCAGCCAATTTTGGCTTTGCTCCGCCGCCGCGAAAGCAGTCAAAAACAGCAAGGCCACCACCACAGGCAGGAAAAAAAGTCCAGCAATGCTCAACAAGCCCAGGGTTTTGCCCAACAACAGCTCCTTCCAACCCACGCCCTGGCTGAAGAGGATTTTTAAAGTGCCTTGCTCCCGCTCGCTCGTAATGCTGTTGAAACCCAGAAAAAACAACATCAGGGGCAACACAAGCTGAAGCAGCATAGCCATGCTGATGTCGCCAAAACGCAGCAAACCCGTTGAAAAACTGGCTTCCGAAAAATTGACGGTATTCTGGCGATGCGCCTCCAAAAACACAGCATTGCCCGTGTAACTTTCCAGTCCGTAATCAAATGCACTCAGTGGGTGTTTGAGCCGGAACACCAGGTAGCCGTAGTGCGCCATGCGGTGCGGGTGCTTGTCGGGGCTTTCCTCCCACTCGTGCCGCACCTCGGCCTGGTAATGTTTGCGCAGCTTGTTTTGAACCTGATAAGTCTTCCAACCGGTGAAGGTGGCATAGGCCAACAAGAGGCAAAACAGCCCTAAAAGCGGCAATAAAGCCCCTGATTTCAGGGTATGCCGCCAGAACTGCCGGGCGATGAGCAGGATTGGGGATTGTCGCATGGTGGATTATTTTTTTACCTAAAACCGATACGTTGCCGTCAAAATCACATTGCGCGGCGCACCTGGAAACAAACGCAGGTAATTCTGAGCACCAATCCAATAAGTCTCGTTAAAAAGATTGTTGGCATTGAGCGCAATCTGTACATTGCTTTTCGCGGGAGTGTAGTAAAAGGCTGCGTCAAAAATCGTAAACGCGGGTACCTCAAAAGCCCGGGTAAACCAGGGAATCCGACTACCCTGATGCTGAACTCCCAAGCCGATGCCAATGTCCTTCAAAGGCGAATTGAGTCCAAAATTGAAACGCGTCCAGAGGTTGGCACTGTTCGTTGGGGTGTTCTCCTTGCGTTGGCCAATGAGTTCCGCTTTGGCATCGTTCACAATTTCGGCATCGATGTAACTGTACGAGGCGTTGATCTGCCAGTGCTCGTTGATGTACCCCGCCAAATCCAATTCAAAACCACGGCTGCGATCTGCTCCGCGCTGCACCAACAAATCAGGTTGAGCAGGGTCGTTGGCGTTCATCAGGATGTTGCGCTGGTTGATTTCGTATACCGCAGCAGTTAAGGTTATTTTTTGCTTGAACAAATCGGCTTTTATCCCCAGTTCTTTCAAATCACTCTCCAGTGGTTGAAATTGAGCTGCCGATTTTGGTACGCCAAAAAACGCCCCGGTGCTGGGCATCAAGGTCACCGTATTGGACTGTGGTTGAAAACCTTGCAGGTAAGTCCCGTATACATTGATTTGCTTCGAAACAGCAAAAGTGGCTCCGATACGGGGCAGTAATTTGGTGTTTTTGAAGGAAAATTCGTTGCTGGTTTCGAAGTTGGTGATGTCTTTGTACCATTCCTGCCGCAAACCCAGGAGGAGGGTCAATTTGCTCCAAGTCAGGTACTCCTGAACGTACAGCGCGTTGTTGGTGGTCAGGGCAGCGGGCAGCGCGGTACGCACATTGAGGGTGTAATCGTTGACGTTGCGGATGGTGTAGCTGGGGTTGCTCAGGTCAAAATGGTTCACATTGGGGCGAGGGAGGGTGCGACCCGCCGTGGTGATGGTCTGGTAATTGGCCGCATTGGCCAACACAAAAGAACCGGCCACACCGCCATCTTTCAGCAAAAAGCCCCTTGCGGCGTTTTGGCCTCCACCTTTGGTTTTTTCCCAATAGTTCAGGTCATAGCCCAGCAAGATTTGATGCTTGATTTTACCCGTATTGAGTTTGAAATTGAAATAGGAACTTAGGTTGTCAACATTCCAATACTGTTGGCGTTGAATGAATTGCATGGCCGCCAGGCTGGTTACGGGTTTATTTTCGATGTCCACTGCAAAAGCATTGGTGGTGCGGTGCTCTTGCAGATTTTCCGTCCAGGATTGCTTCATGTACGAAGTGGCAAAGCTGATATTGGGGGTAAATTGGTGGACAAAATTCCCCATCAGGATCAACTCTTTCGACTTAAAAAAGTCATTGGTGGCGCCAAGATTGAGGCTGATGGGGGTGCTATTGAGCTCCGTCACACCAGCCTGAGCGCCAAAAATGGGTTGCCCCCGATCGAGCACCCCGTTCATGTTGCTGAAAATCAGCTCAGCGTTGATGGCCGTTTTTTTATTGGGCAAATAACTAAAGGACGGTGAAATCAGCATGGATTTATTGCCCGCCAAATCGCGGTAGGAACGGGCTTCCTGGTACGCGCCATTGACCCGATACAATAAGGTTTTTTCTTCATTGAGTGGCCCCGTGAAATCCAGGGTGCCCCGAAAAGTACTGAAACTGCCCACACTCATGCTGACCTCTTTGCGGTCCTGGCTGAGTGGTTTTTTTGTCACCAGATTGATGCTCCCACCGGGGTCTACGCTGGCAAAAGTAGCACTGGCCGGCCCTTTGAGCACTTCTACACGTTCAATGTTGGTCGTCAGTGGCTGCAAAAAATAGTACTGCCGGGTACGCATCCCATTGATGATCTGGCCTTCTTCATTTTGGCTGATCCCCCGAATGGCGTACTGGTTGTAATAACTGGAAGGAATGACCCCACTGGAGATTTTCACGGCATCGGCCAATTGAAAAGCCTGGCGGTCGGCGATCAGTTCCTTGGTCACCGTACCGATCGACTGCGGCAGGTCTTTATTCAAAATGGCGATTTTGGTAGCCGAAAAAGAATAGTCGCTGTTGTAGTCTTTTTTGAGCCGACCGGTGATTTCAACGGTTTGTAGCTCAAGTTTTTTTAGGGTGTCGGTGGGTGTGTTGCTGATGGTTTGGGCGCTAAGGCTCAAACTCAACATGGCAAAAAATAAAAGCGTAGTGAGTTTCATGTGTGGGTTGAAAGTTTGTTGATGATTTTATGGCACCTTAGGTGAAATGAATTGCATGAAATGTTTTGAGTGAATCAAAGTCCTGTGGCATTTGCGCACGGCCTAATGCGGTGGCAGGAGTAAAGCCACTCTTAATTTTATGCAACATGGTTGCAAAATTAATTTGTTTTGTCTTAAATTTGCAACAATGATGCACAAATACATCAAAACAGCTTATTCTTCCAGTGATTTCAAGGATCTATCAGGAGGAATTGGCCAAAGAGGAAATGCCAGTGTGGCGCTTTCTTTATGCGATGGAAAACCACATCATCCATCACCGGGGGCAATGCATCATTTATTTGCGGCGGCAAGGAATCCGGCCTATTGGGTACTATGGCTGGTGATGGCTAATCAGGTACGATGTTCCACCAAACCCCTAAATCAGAAGTAAATTTCACCAGGATGACGATCATTAGACTTTTTATCAATTGCTGCTATTGTTTGGTCTTTTTTTTGGTTTTTAGTGCTTGTAGTCGAGACCTGCAAGTGTCTCAATCCAGGATTAGCACCAGTAAACAACTGAGGCTAAGTGCTCAAGAAAAAGCCCTAGCCGACTCATTTTTGTTGAATGGCCTGGATCATGAGGCACTTTATTCCATCCTGGCGGACCTTAAACCGATGAGCAGCATGGGGTCAGCATTTACCTTCGGTATTGGGAAAGACAGTACTGACTACGACGGGCAATACCAGGTCGTATCCCTGGAAAAAGATAGCCTCCAAAAAGTAGTGCAGTCCATCGAATCGTGGAATAAAATTACGCAGCAACTTTCATTCGGGAACCTGCGCTTTGTATTGGTTCCGTTTCGAAGAGTATGGGATGGCCAGCGTAACTTTCAACTTCTGGTATGCCGCACCGATTTGATCGATCAAAAGCTGCGGGAACATGCAGCTTTTTTTGGCCAGTGGGGTTTTGTGCCAGGAACCGACGTTGCCACCCTGATAACGGCTATCGAGTTTGAGCAAAAAAACGATCGCTATCGCGCGTATGGCTATCTATTTGGCTATCCAGCCCATGCAGTAGATTTTTTTGTTGAAGCCAGTAGAAGTGAAGAAAAAAATCAAGAATTTGTGAAGAGAGATTTTTTCCAAATACCTGTCTATGCTGGTGATAAAGGCTATTTTACTTATGCCGTTCCCAAGGGGTATCAAGCAAGTAAAGTAGACTCCAGCATTTATCATCAAGCCAAAACGGTACTAGAAAATTACCGCAGCTTACGGAAAAAGTACGAAAAAAAAGGCCAAGGATTCCGCGCGAATCGATTGGTACTTGATTATTGGCGCAGGCGATCTAGATAAAAAACGCTCCTCATTTCACCCTCCACCTCAGCCCCAACAGCGCCCGCTGTCTTTGCATTGGCGCGTAATTATAAGTAGGATCAAAAGTGAACCCATTGGGGTTGTCCACATTGATGCGTTTGTCGAAGGGATCAAATGCCCGCAGAATCACGTCTTCGCGGGGATAAAAACCAAACAAGTTTTTTACCCCAACATAGAGTTCCATGCCAGATTTAAAAGACTTGGTCACTTGCACATTGTGGATCGCAAACCAGGGTGACTGCTCGGGGCGCGGGTCATTGGGCAATACGGGTAGGTGCATCGGACTGTTCAGGTTACCCGTATAATCAAATGAAAGGCCCCACTTGGCCAAGGGGTAAGTCACCGTCCAGGTACCCGCAAAGGCTGGCGCAAATAGCTGTGACAATTGGATACCATTTTCTACCCGATAAATGTCCATCGCCGTAGCGCCTGCAATGATTTTTAGGCCATTGAGGAAGTTGAAATCGAGATTGAGCGAAACGCCCGAAGACACGGCGTGGCCATCCAGATTGTCAAAAATGATTTGATTGGGATCCGTATCGTAATCTGGTACAATTTGGTTGGTGAAATAAGTATAAAACAGCGACGCGTCCAAGCCGATGAAGCCCGCCTTGCGGGGATAAAACTTGGTGACGTAGTTCAGATTGGCGTTCCAGGAACGTTCAGGAAGCAAGTTATTGGCAATAACAACTTCTCTGGCCCCGGTTAGTGAGGCGTGGTCTTCAGTGAAAATATTGGCTACCCGATAGCCAGTTCCCGCCGTAAAGCGGAAGATATTCTGAGCGTCCTTCGACCATTTCCAACTCAAGCGTGGCGTCAAGATGCTGCCGTGAGCAGTGTTGTAATCGTAGCGCAAGCCCAGCAATAAGCGGTTACGGGTACTGATTTGGATTTCGTCTTGAATGAAGATTCCAGGCAGCCACACTTGAGAGGGCAAGTTACCCAAACCATCGGGTGTGGATGTAGCTGGCGTGCTATCGTCATATGCCGTAAACCGCAGGGCAGCCCCAAGGAGAGCATTGTGGTGTTTACCCAGAGGCAAATCAGTGGTCATTTGACCAAAGGCCACTTGCTGGCGACCAAGGTAAAGTGTATTCCCGTAGTAAGAATCCTGGTCGTGCAAGTTCCAGGACACATCCAGCATGATGCGGCGGTTTTTACTGGGTAATTGGTATTTGCCCAGCACTTCGAAACGTTTGGTGTAAATGCTTTCCCCATAAATGCTGTCGGTGCCGCGCCAGCGGGGTTCCCATTGTAGTTCGCCACCCCAGCGGTTTTCCTGTACGTAGCGGGCAGCTAAAGAGGCTATGCGATTGTCTTTGCGCTCAAAATTCACTTTGCTAAATACGGAGATGCGGTCTTGCAAGGTGATGTCTGTGAAATTGTCGCCATTGATGTCCAGTCGTTGGTTGAAGTTGAAATAGTTTACGCCCAACAAAATATGTGTGTTTTTTGCCTTGGCGGTCACTGCTCCATCCAGGTTGTATTCTCCGATGTTGGTGCCGAAGATATCCACTGCTATACGTGGCGCCGTCCGTGCGTCTTTGGTAATGACATTGATGACGCCGCCTACGGCCTCCGAACCGTAAAGGGTACTGGCGGGGCCCTTTACCACCTCAATTCGTTCCACCATACTGTTGGGAATGCCACTCAGTCCATATACGGTAGAAAGTCCACTGACGATGGGCATTCCATCGATGGTGATCATGGTATAAGGCCCATCTAAGCCGTTTATCTGGATGTAGCCAGTGTTGCAGACGTTGCAATTGAGTTGTGGGCGTACACCATTGACGATGCTCAGTGCTTCAAAAATACTGGGTGTAGCGTTTTTTTGGAAGTAACGAGGGGTATAAACCTCGACTGGAATGGGCGAAATATCTTTCGAAACCTCTTTCATGGTAGCCGAAACAACCACCGTTTCGAGTGCATTTTCGGAGGGTTCGAGCAAAACAATTTGCTCATTAGCAGGATCCCCAATTTCACCCGTCCAGGAGTTGTAGCCGAGGCTGCGGATGGTAAATACCAAGTGTTGATTAAGGAGTTTTTCTGGTAAAATAAACTGACCTAATGTGTCGGTGACGTATCCTCCAGGAATATTTTCGATGACTGCGGTGGCCGCTATAATGGGTTCACGGGTGATGGCATCAAGTACTTTGACCAGGTGTTGACCCTGCATCTGGGTGAATGCTTGCCAAGCTATGGTTTGAAGGAATAGGCAAAAAAATAGTTTTTTCATAAAAAGCATCATTTTTTGCAAAAGGGTGATTCGTGTAATCCTACAAATATAGCCTAAAACCAAATTAATGCAACGATGTTGCATTAATTATTTCCACCCCTAAGTTTGTTCCGTTTTTTTTGGATGGATGAAAGCGAATGTCTATTTTTGCAACGTTGTTGCAAAAATAGACAAACATGAAGCTCTTTTTCAATTCTCTGGCTTTGATTTTTTTTATTGCCTTTTCGTCAGCGCTCAGATCACAAAGTGTAGGCTGGCAAACCTTTGCTCAGTTGAAAGTAGAAACCAAGTTTTTTAAAAGCGAAGGGATGTACATTCAAACCCCTAAATTTGATGAAAAAATCAAATCCCTGGAAGGCTCCTACTTAACACTACGTGGTTACTTTATCCCCGTCGATATCCAATCCGATAAATGGATCATCTTGTCAAGAGTACCGATGTCGCAATGTTTCTTTTGTGGCGGAGCTGGACCAGCATCCGTTGCGATGATTTTTTTCAAAGAGAAATCGCCAAAATTTAAAACCGATCAAATCATCACGGTCCGGGGAAAACTGCGGCTCAATGATTCCAATCTTGATGAACTTAATTTTATTTTGGAGGATTCGGAATTGGTCACGGTGCCTAGCAAATAGAGTCGTCTCAAGCCACTCAACTAAGCTGAACTATAACGCTTTTGGGCCTGATCAAAAAGCGTTATAGTTCAGCGAATACCCAGCCTCAAGTACTTGCCTTACCCCTGCGTCAACGTTTCCGAAATATCCGTCCGCGAAGCTTGAACTGCAGGTATCACCGCAGCAATAAATCCAAAGAGCAAGCCTCCAATCAACAAGAACCACTCCTGTGGCAAAAATTGAAAGGCCGTAAACGAATAGCGGTACGTATCCTTCATAAAACTTGCCAGCAATTGCATCCCAAGGTGGCTTAGTATGGTTCCAATAACAAAGCCCATCAAAGCCAGAAGTAGACCTTCGGTAATCAGCAGGAAAAACAACTTCGTTTGAGCTGCGCCCATCACCCGCATCAAGGCCAGTTCGTATTTGCGCTCTTTCAGAGAGCTGTAAAGGGAGATAAAAATGCTCAATCCCGCTACAAAAATGATCACTGCAGCCAACAAACGCAGGACTTGTTCCCCCGTTCCCATCAGGGTATACAAACGGGCGATTTCAATAGCCGGAGTAGCAGCTTGTAAGTCCGTATTTTCATTGATGTTGCGCTGCATATTCAAGGTCTGAAAATTCAGCGCCTTAAATTTTATCAAAAGAGAAGTGATCTCCGCTGAATCGTTTTCTTCAAAAAGGGGTTTGGGTATGGCATTTAATGCTGCTTCGTGGTGGTGTTCATCACCTTCGTGATCATGCTCCTCGTGATCATGATGCTCATGTTCGCCATCTTCGTGGTCGTGATCATCATGCTCGTGTTCACTGTGCTTATCCTTTTCATGATCATGATCCTCATCGCTATGTCCTTTATCGGCATCGTGGTCATGATCCGCCTCATGCTCATGATCCTCCTCGCCTTCATCTTCTTGGTGTTCCTCCTCTCCATGTTCGTGAACCAACCAAAAACTTTGGGTGGTGGTCAAAAGCAGTTGGTCGATAACCGAGCCCGTAGGGGCTAAAATACCGACAACTTTAAAGGCTTGTGTATGGTCATGCTTCATGTCAACCTCATCAACGAACCCGTGTGAGCTTTTGAATTCATCCCCAATCTTCATGTTGAGTTCCTTGGCTACACTCGCGCCAATGTTGACTTCAAAATTTCGTTCCCATACTTTCCCCGAAGCGACCTGGGCTTTGTACAATTTCAGGATGTCTTGACTTGTCCCTACCAGACGGTACCCTTTGTGGTTATCCCCCAGGGAGATAGGAATAGCCTGATCAATAAAAGGGTGTTTAGGGTTCAAAAAAGGGCGGGCTTCTTTCAGGTTAATATTACCAGTAGGTGCATCAATGTGATACATACTGCTCAGGATAAGTTGCAAAGGGCTCCCCTTCGCTCCTACTACCAGGTTGACTCCCGCCAAATTTTTTTCAAAATTCTCGCGCAATTGGTTTTCCACCAAAAGCAAGAGAGAGATCAATCCGACCCCGAGTGAAAACAAAACCAGGATCAGCAGGGTCGAAAGTGGTTTGTAGCGGAGGTTTTTCCAGCTCAATTGGAAGGTATTCATAGTTGAATTTGTTGCTCGAACCTTGTTTTTAAACGATTGTCGTGGGTCACGATCAAGAGTGTAGCGTTGACGGATGCAGCTTGTTCCTGTAACAATTGAATCACTTGCTCGGTGTTGGCATCGTCCAAAGCCGAAGTAGGCTCATCTGCCAAAATCAGTGCGGGTTGGTTGAGGACAGCTCTGGCAATGGCAGCCCGCTGCTGTTCCCCAATACTCAGCGCATCAGGTTTAGCGCGAAGTTTATGCGTAAGATTTAATTGGGCTAAAATGGAACTTATCCTGCTGTGGTTGACAGGTAATCCAGCTAATCGCTGTGCCAAACCCAGGTTTTCTTCCAGTGTTAAGGAGCGCACAAAATGTGACAGTTGGAAAACAATGCCGATGTTTCGACCTCTGAAGCGATCCAATTGCCCTGCGGAAAGTTCGCTCATCTTGGTGTCGTTGAGCACTATCGAACCCGATTGGACCGTCCTCAAGCCCGCGATAAGGTGCAAGAGGGTGGTTTTACCACTGCCTGATTGGCCAAGGATCAAGCAATGCTCCCCATCATTGCAACGGAGGTCTGGAAAAGTAAGTCGCTCTCCCAGAGGGTAAACGAAATTCAAGCCTTGTGTGCGAAGCATATTGAGGGAATTCAATTTTGTGATAAAAACAAGTCCTAATTCATCGTCTCCGGAAACGGATCTTCAAAATACCCGCCCTTCCACATCTGCTCAATTTCCTCAGGGGTACACAAACAAGCCCGCAATTCCATTTTGATCCGGGTTTGATCCAGGTCTTGACCGATGAACACCAGTTCATTGCCCCGGTCTCCAAAAACCGGATCCCAGTCTTTTTCAATTTCCTCCTGCGCTTCCAAAAAAGAGG
>JAIXOO010000418.1 GCA_027486765.1 Saprospiraceae bacterium | reverse complement strand
GCAAAGAACGGATTGAGTCCAACGCCGGGCTGTTGACGACCATCGCCTGGGGCTTAAATGGCGAAGTGCATTATGCCCTGGAAGGCAGTGTATTCATCGCTGGGGCTGCTATTCAGTGGCTGCGCGATGGGCTAAAAATCATCGATGAATCGCCCGATTCTGAATTTTTTGCCATGAAAGCGCCCAGCACTGAAGGAGTATATGTAGTGCCTGCTTTTGCGGGTCTCGGCGCGCCGTATTGGGACATGTATGCCCGAGGAGCCATTTTCGGGCTCACCCGTGGCACTTCCAAATCACACCTGATCCGGGCAACCTTGGAATCACTGGCCTACCAAACCAAGGACGTTTTGGGGGCCATGGAAAAAGACGCAGGGACACCCTTGGCTGTCTTACGTGTAGACGGCGGTGCCTGCGCCAATAACCTGCTCATGCAATTCCAATCCGATATTTTAGGCGTAAGTGTTGAACGCCCCAAAATCATTGAGACCACGGCGCTGGGTGCGGCATATTTGGCCGGGTTGGCCTGTGGCTTCTGGACCATGGCCGACTTACAATCCAAATGGCACCTCGATCGAGCCTTCCACCCCAACATGTCGGTGGAACAACGTGAAAAATTGTACAAAGGCTGGTTGAAGGCAGTAGAGCGGACGATGGGATGGGAGGAATAAAATGAAAAATGAAAAATGAAAAATGAAAAATGAAAAATGAAAAATGAAAAATGAAAAATGAAAAAAATATATCATGCGGTGAAATCCGAATGGTATATTTTTTTCATTTTTCATTTTTCATTTTTCACTTCTCCGCGTACACCGTAATGCTCATGATATCGCCCATTTTCTCTTTTGCCAATTCAACATCGGCAGGAGAAAGATACTGTTGCAACAGTTCTTCGGGCAACAGGATGGGTTTTTCTTTTTGCAAGGTGACATTTTTGAAGCCGGCCTTTTCGATCAACTGCAGGTAATCCGGGCGCTGAATGGCACCGGATACGCAGCCTGCGTACATTTCGGCGGCTTCTTGTAGGGAGGGAGGTAAGTCGCCTTCAATCACAATGTCGGAAATGCTGAAGTGGGCACCGGGTTTGAGTACACGGTATATTTCAGCGAAGACATTAGCCTTGTTGGGCACCAGGTTCAACACACAGTTACTGACCACCACATCAACGGAATTGCTGGCTACGGGCAAGTTTTCGATGTCGCCATGACGAAACTCAACGTTTTGGAAACCCAACTTGGCTACATTTGCCCGAGCACGGGCGATCATGGCTTCTGAAAAGTCTACGCCGATGACCTGGCCTTTGTCGCCAGTTTCATGGCGTGCCACGAAACAATCATTGCCTGCGCCGGAGCCCAGGTCAAGTACTGTATCCCCAGCTTTGATTTTGGCAAATTGGGTGGGTAAGCCACAGCCTAAGCCCAAATCGGCGTCTTGGTTGTAGCCCTCCAGGTTGGTGTATTCATCCGCCATCAGGGTGTACACCTCCTCGCTGGGGCCGCAGCAGGAAGTGTCACAACAGCCGCTGGCTTTGTTGGTGGATTGAGCAATGGCGCTGTATTTGCTGTGCACCAGTTCTTTTAGTTCTTGTTCGTTACGCATTGATCGTTATTTTACGATTAAATTCATCGCAATATACCGATTGATTGCGCAACATGTCAAGTCTTTTTTGAAAAAAATGTATTTTTAATCAAAAAAAGAAATTGTTGCTTACAAAAACTAAATGCAATACACTAAAAATGAACGAAGTAAGTCAATACATCCAAAAGCTCGGAAAAATATACCTCCAACACAGCAATCCTACTGACGCGGAAGGGATGTCGCGTTACATGAAGGAGCAGTTCCCCTATTACGGGATCAAGACGCCACAACGACGGGCGCTGGTTGCGGCTTTTATTGCCGAACATGGTTTGCCGGAAGGAGAAGCATTAAAAACTTTGTGCCGAGCTTGTTTTGAGTCAGAATACCGCGAGATGCATTATTTCGTGGGCGATGCCCTGAGCAAAAGGTTAAAAACGCTGGATGTTTCCTTTTTGGATGTGTTTGAAGAGTTGATCGGCGTGAATTCCTGGTGGGATTCGGTGGATTTTTTGGCTCCGAAATTGGCTGGAGGGTTGTTTTTGCGCTTCCCGGAACAGATTGCGCCGTATACCGACCGTTGGATCGAAAGTGATAATTTCTGGTACCAACGTGCCGCCATCATTTTTCAATTGGGCTACAAACAAAAAACTGACGCCCAGCGCTTGTTTAAAAACGTACTGCGCCGGGCGGATAGTAAGGAGTTTTTTGTACAAAAGGGAGCAGGCTGGGCTTTGCGGGAATACTCCAAAGTGAACCCTGAGGCGGTGATGACTTTTGTCCAAAGCCATAAATTGCCTGCTTTGACCACTCGTGAAGCAATCCGTCTGATGAAGGCTTAATTATAAGTTTTGCGCAATCGCCACTTTGGTATTGTATGCATAAGAAGGCCGTTCCAGCACCGCTTGAACCTTCAATCCAGACAGTTCCAACAACAAACACATCTCATCCTCGGTGAAAGCGCGCAACTGGTGTTTGTCATTGCCAAGGGACTCGTATCCACCTGCCTCACTTTGCTTAAAATACTTTGCATCCCAGGTAAGGCACCAGCCATCGGTAAAATTGATGTGGTAATGGTTCTCTCGTTTGAATTTGCCTTTTGTGGTTTCTACTTCATGAATCGCCATTGGGTTGGCCAGGATATGGGGGATGTAGGTATTGGCGTCGATAAAATCAAAGGTCAAAATACCGCCGGGTTTTAGCACTTTTTTGATGTTTTGGAAGGTGCTCAAGGCATCGGTATTTTTAAGCAGGTAGGAAACACTTCGGGCCGTACTGAGCACTGCGTCAAAGGTATCGGAAAGTTGAATGTAACGCATATCCTGCTGGTGGAATTGGCCTTCAGGTAACATTTCCCGGGCAAAATCCAACATGTCAGCGCTCATGTCTAGCCCTTGGTAAGTGTATCCTGCTTCGACCAAACGGCGGCCCAATTGCCCAGTACCACAGGCGACTTCCAGCAGGGATTTGCTATTAAAATCGGCCAGGATTTTTTGGTAGTACACGAATTCTTCATCGTAATCAATCAGGCCCTGATACATCAGATGGTACACTTCGGCGTATTCGGTATACAGCTTACTCATGGTTAAAAGGGATATTTAGGTTAAATGTTGGTTCGAAACTGAGGCAGTACAAATTTGAACACTAAATGGTTCCTCACCCTTAAATTTCCATTCTTTTTTGCCAAAAAGTTGCTACTTTCATCAGATCATGAAAAATCCACAAATTGGCCTTTGGCCCGCAATCGCCCTGGTGGCGGGCAATATGATTGGTTCGGGTATTTTTCTATTGCCAGCTACCCTGGCGGTGTTTGGTTATTTTAGTTTGTTGGGTTGGTTGGTATCAGGAACGGGGGCTTTGCTTTTGGCCTACACCTTTTCCCGGCTCAGCCGCCAAATTCCAGTGAACGGCGGCCCTTATGCTTATACCCGAGTTGCTTTTGGCGATTTGAGTGCATTCGTTGTAGCCTGGGGCTACTGGATTTCTCTTTGGACGGGTAATGCGGCCATTGCCATTGCTTTTGTGGCCAATCTTACCCCGTTTTTTCCGGCACTTGGAAGCAATTCTACTTATTCTTTATTGGCTTGTTTGATCTCCATTTGGGTAGCTACGGCCATTAATTTGCGAGGGGTACGCGAGGCGGCGCAGTTTCAGCTTTTGACGACGATTTTGCGCCTTGTGCCCATTTTGTTATTGGGTACTTTGGGTTTTAGTCACTTTAAATGGAGCAATTGGTCGGTAGATCCCCAACCCTTTTCACTGGGGAGTATGGCACTACAAGGGGCAGCTTTGACCTTTTGGTCTTTTTTGGGCATTGAGTCGGCGACCATTCCCGCTGCCTCCATTCGCAATCCTGAAAAAAACATCAGTCGGGCCACCTGGTGGGGTACGGTTTTTTCGGCCCTGGTTTTTGTAGCTTCCTGCTCGGCAGTGATGGGCATTTTGAACCAGGATGAATTAAAAACTTCTGCCGCACCTTTTGCGGATGCTGCCAAAGCTTTGTGGGGCATGCCGGGGTATTATGCAATTGCGGCAGCAGCGGCCCTGGCCTGTTTGGGGGCCTTGAACGGCTGGATTTTATTGCAGGGACAAATTCCTTATACGGTGGCCAAAGATGGCTTGTTTCCTGCTTTTTTTGGCCGCGAAAATGGCCGCGGCGCTCCGGCCCAGGCCTTGATCCTGTCGAGTGTATTGATGTCGGTGATGGTGTTTTTGAATTACAGTGATTCTTTGCAAGAGCAATTCAAAAAAATGATCCTGTTGGCGACGCTGGCCAATTTGATCCCTTATTTGTTCAGTGCGGTAGCGGAATTGGGTTGCTTGTGGCGGGAAGGGAAATTGAGTTGGAGGGCGCATTGGCTTTTGGGGCTACGCTCGATGCTCACGTTTAGTCTGGTTTTGGCGGCGATAATCGGGACGGGTTGGGTGACGATTGGGAGCGGGATGATTTTGTTGGTGCTCGGGATTCCTGTTTATGCGTGGCTGAAAAGGCCCGCTAAGCCATAACTACCAAGTTTCTTTGATGCATAACTGAGGTGGGTCTATAGTGTCTGAAGTTTCTTAGGTGGTAAAAAAAGAAAAAACCTGCGAAGCAGGGTATTCTTTCACCACCTAAGAAACCTGAGGCACTCAAGGAAACACCTAAGCTATATCTTCACTGCTGAATCTTCCGAATCAACACCGCCCCATTCTCCTCAAAATCGGCGCTCATCACGATTATTTGCTCCTTTTGCCCATCATTGATCGAAACGGCTACGGTATTGGGTTTGATGCTACCGAGGTCATCCGCTTGCAGGATCAAGAAGTTTTCATTGCCCGACAACTTGACCCGGTAATTGGACTTGTTTTTGGAAATGCGGTGCTGCTTGGCCAATTGATGGCCGTTAAAAAAGAGCGTAATCACATCCCCATCTTCGGTGCCATTGTCCCACACGCTGATGGTCAACTCGGGTGAATTCACTTCAATACTGCGTTGGAGTTTGAGTTTGCGGCCCTGATTGCCGAGGGCCGTTTGGGTTTGTAGGCTGCGAATGCTGGCTTTTACATCTTTGTCCAGAATGGGTTTTTCCAGGTACACTTTGCCAGGGGCACAAGCACCCGCTTTTTGGGTTTCGGTGGCATCCATACGCCCCTCCCATACGCCGTGGAAGCCAAACCGATTCACGTCTTCGTCCAGGCGAAGTTTTAATTTTTTGATGCACCATCGCCAGTTGGGGTCGGTTTTTTCAATCACGCCTTGCTCTTCGATGATCAGAGAGTCGCGGTTTTCGTTGAGTTTCCAATTCAACAACTGACGAGCATAACCTCCATTTTCTTCTGACATGATTTTGGCAAAACCTTTGCCGCCTTCTTTTAGCTCCAATTCATAATAAAACTCGTAGGAGCGATCGGTTTGAGAGAGCTCTCCCGTCCAGATGCCTTCGGGTACAAAGGCATCGGCACCTACGTCCAATTGGTTGCTGTCTGCTTCTTTGACCAAACGCATGGTACCTGGTGAGCAGTTGTCGGACATCCAGCCGCCCTGGAGTACCCAGACGCCGTCGCCAGTAGTGCCCAAGCGCAAACTGGCATACTTGAGGCACCAGCCGCCACCTTTGGGTGTGACTTGTACCAACTCTTGCAAGACGAGTTTGCCGCCGCCTTCCCAGGTGCCCGCAATGGAAAATTCAGCCGAAGCCGTACCGTCCTGGGTGATGGAAATGGCTTTACCAGTCAGGGTGGTCCCTTCCTGTTGGAGGTCCAATTGGTAGGAAAAAACATTGGGCCGGCCATTCTGCATGACGGTTCCTACCCAAAAGCCGCTCAAATTTTGTGCTTGAAGCCCTAGCACAGCGAGGACGAAAAAAAGTGTAAGATTCTTTTTCATAAGTATTTAGACTGGGGGTTGATGAAAATCAGTTATTAGGTGTAACAAAAGTCAAAGCTGTGGCTACTTCCGCCACTTATTTTTGGCACATGCTCGTTAAACATAGAATTAACGACAAGAACAGATTTTTTTACATAAAATTCCCTAAAAATGAAAATTGATATCCAAGCTCCTTTTCAAATTTTCGACCATATTCAAGCAATGATCGAAGAGAAACTCAATAAAATGAGCACTTTTTACGAACACATCCTTGGTGCTAAAGTGTTTCTCCGCGATGAGGTCAACCCTTTTCTGCACAAACCCAGTCGGGTGGTAGAAATCCAACTGGATGTGCCCGGCACTACTTTTTTCGCGGAATCTACTGAGGAAACCTTCGAACAAGCTCTGGCCAGCGCTGCTGAAAAAATCAAGAAGCAGGTGTTGAAACACAAAGAAAAAGCGGAAGTGTAATGATGAGTGATAAGTGATGAATGATGAATTGGCTACCGCAGCGACTTTGACAATGTCATTTTGGTAGCAATTCATCGTTCATCACTTATCGTTCATCACTTTTCACTCTTCCTTAAAGTTCGCCGCCCGCTTTTCCACAAAAGCGCTAGCGCCTTCACGGAAATCAGCAGTTTTGGTGGTTTCGCCAAAGGCTTTGATTTCGTAGGCGAAGCCGTCGACGCCGTCTTCAAAATAGGCATTGATCGATTCGATGACTTTGGCGATGGCGATGGGGCCTTTGGTGCCTATTTTTTCGATCAGGCTTTTGGCCAGGTTGACTTCTTCTCCAACGGGTACCACATAGTTGACCAAGCCCAGCCGGTAGGCCTCAGGGGCATCGATCATATCGGCAGTCATACAAAACTCCAGGGCTTTGCTTTTACCAATCAATTGGGTCAAACGTTGGGTACCGCCATAGCCGGGGATGATGCCCAGGTTGACTTCGGGTTGGCCAAAACGCGCCTTCTCTCCGGCTACCCGCAAGTGGCAAGCCATCGCCAATTCACAGCCGCCGCCTAGCGCGAAGCCATTCACGGCGGCGATCACGGGTTTGGGGAAACGTTCGATCAAAAAGAAGGTATCCTGGCCGTATTGGGCCATGTTTTGGCCTTTGCCATCCAAATCCAGAAACTCCTTGATGTCGGCTCCAGCGACAAAAGCGCGGTCACCTGCGCCAGTTAGGACAATGCCCTTCAAGTCTTTCCACGTGGGCAAATCCTGCGCGAAAAGGTAATTCAATTCCTGCATGGTGCGGGTATTGAGCGCATTGAGGGCTTTCTCGCGGTTGAAGGTGACGAGGAGGATGTTGTTTTCGTAAGTGAGGAGGAGGTTTTCGTAGGTCATGGTGGTTGTGATGGTTTTGGGGTGTAAAATAGGGGAAAATGGGCTTTCGTTGGGGAAAATTACCCGCAAGCATCGCACTAGATTCAAAACATACGCCAAAGCAACATTTTTTTAGCACAAAGGAAAAAAAGAGAACACTGAGAACACAAAGCGAAGCGCCGTCTACGCCTGACTTTGTGTCCTTTGTGTCCTCTTTTTTTCCTTTGTGCTAATAAAATGTCGCTTTAGTGATAGGAAAAACTTTACTCCTTCACCAGCACCACCGTCGGATTCAGCGGATACCGTCCAAATTTATCCCCATACACCGCCAAACCACCCGGCATCGCCTCGGGTACTTCCAATCTCACCACCAATTCACCCGTCACTTTGGCAATGTTCAAAGCCTGCGCAGGAATACTCACCGCTACCCGATACCCGTAAGAACCTGCTTCCTGCAATTTGCGCACCTTGGGCTGATAATGCCAGGACAGGACACCCCGGTGGTCGGCAGGATCATCGGCCAAATCCACTCGCCCGGCAAATACACCATTGATGCTGACATTCACCGAACTAGGACTGAGGTATTCGTCCGTCATGGGATAGGAATTGGGATTGAGGCTGGGGTCAACTTTGCCGCCCAACATATAATCTACATTGACATTGGTACTTTTATCGATGTCTTTGACCAACAATTGTTTGGCGCCTAGTTCGGCAATAAAGGTAGCGGATTCGTTACCACTAGGTTTGTTTGCCATTTTGAAAGTGTATTCAAAAAAGCCGCTCCCAGCGCCGTTTACTTTGAG
>JAIXOO010000214.1 GCA_027486765.1 Saprospiraceae bacterium | reverse complement strand
GTTGCCCGTTACGGTTGTACATTATTTCCATTTTCCGCAACAGTTTAAGGCGGTATTGCCGGAGGTGTATGGGCAATTGGAGGGAATTTTCCAGTTGGAGGGGAAGCGGGTTTAGCCTGAGGTGTCTCTTCAGTGGCTAACAAAAAGAAAAGCAACCATCTCCAAACAGGAAATTGTTGCTTTTTTGATTCCTAGCATATTAGCCTATGCTCGACTATTGAACTACGAATTTATGGTTGAAAAAATGACTGTCTTTGGATAGGTTCAACAGGTAAATCCCTTTGGGGAGCACATCCAATGGAATTGGAATTTCTCCTTGATTTGACAAATTGATTCGGCTGTTCCGCAGTTGTTTTCCGGTCAAATCTAGCAATTGTAGCTCCCAGTTCCCAGGGTCAATGTCTTGATAAAAAAGTTTGATCGACTGCCCTGTCGGCACTGGATTGGGGGCCAAGTTGATTGCGCCTTGAGCTACCCTATCACGCAGGCCTGTGGTAAATGGCACTACAAAGCGGTAGTTTTTGAAACAACCTTGCTGGTCACTTAGCGTAAGGGTGTAGCTGCCTGCGGCCAGATTGCGCCGCGTACGCACTGTATCGCCATTTTCCCACAACAATCGATAAGGTGGAAAACCTCCAGTGACTTGCTGGATGCCAATTTCACCTAAGGCCTGATTGATGGGGGTGCTACGGACTTGAGCTTTGGCACTCAGGCTGTCTTTGGAGGCCAATATGCTGGGGCTTTCGTAAGCGCCCAAATCGACTTTGCAATCTTGCACCCGTGGCTGGCTAGCCAAGTCCAATGCAGGCAGCTCGGGATGCCAACGCCCGGCATTGATGGCGATGGAGCCGGGGGCTAATTTGAGCCCAGAGACCGAGCTGCTGTCGACAAATTTAGGGTATTGCCCAAAGATGTTGCCGATGCCACAGCCGAGGGTGTCGGTGGTGGTTTTGCAGGATGGGGCGCTGAAGAGGTTGTGGTTGAAGTAGAAGCCTGAAAGGTTGGGGCGAAGTGTACTTTTAAACATTGATGAAAGTTCGGATGCTTCGTCGTAGAAAATATTGTTCTGCAAATGTACTTCCGCTTGCTGGGATGGGTTTCTGTCGTGCTTGATGATGGTCCCTGATCCATTTCCAATGAAGGTTGAATTTAGGATGGAAAGTTTAGTCGGTGCCAAACTATCCTGCTCAATGTTGATGGGACGATCATTTTTAAAAAAAGTGCAGTTGCTGATGACACCAGTTACCGCTCCTGTTGACTTGGCAGTGTTAATGATGTTGATCATACCATAATAAGGGTGACTCCACACGTCACTGATGTAGTTGCGCTCAAAAGTACATTGGTCTATCTGAAAAGAAATTTTGCCTGAGCCTGAGCCATTGACAATATTTATAACTTGAGCCCCAAGGTTAGTTCGATTATTTTTGAATATTGACTGTTGAATACTTAAATCAACCACTTCGTCTCGATATGAATGAATAGTTATTGCTCCTCCATGAAAACCTGCGTTGGTTGAAATAAATGAAGTTTTTTTGATCGTTACCGTAGTTTTGCCCGGTTTTTCAGCCCTGATTGGAGCATAAAAACCAATGACAGGCGCAAAAATGCTACTATTGTTTGTAAAGGTACAACCATCAAGAGAGGCATCTCCAGCAATGACAATCCCGCCAGCACCATAAGTACTTTCATTCGCTTCAAAGGTTGAATTACGTATACTTAGGTTTCCGAATAAAGCGCTAAACATTATAGCACTGCCATCAACAGAGCTATTAGATTCGAATGAACAATTGTCCAAAAAAATATGACCATTTAGATCAGAAGAAACCCAACAAATAGCACCGCCATTGCTACTGGCTATATTGTTTTGGAACTTGCAGTTGTTGATTTTTAGATTACCCATTATTCGGTCTGTGCGAATAGAAATGCCACCCCCAAATTGAGCTATATTGTTTTGGAAAACACAATTTTCAATTTTCGGATTGTTCTTTTTCTCTACATCTGTTGAAATGATTAAAGCTCCAGATCCACTGGCATTTTCATCAGTTATAGAAGTGCCATCATTCGCTCTGCCATTTTCAATCCAAAGGCCATTAATTGTGGTTGTAGAATCAGTATTGGTAAATAAGACAACATGAAGAGTATTATCAGTGATGTCATTTTTAAGGCCTATATCGCCAGATAAAACACTTGGATTTGCCAGCCAATCTCGTTCTTTTAGTAAAGTTTCTGTTCCATGAAATCCACCAAAAACCTTGACTCCATTGGGTATTGAGAAAGAGATGTTTCTGTCTGTGCCAGAAGTTGGGTAATAAGTTCCTCGCGCAATCCAGATTGAATCACCTGCTTTTGACGACAATAATGCTTGCTGAAGATCAGAGAATGCTGTTTGCCAACTTTTACCATCACCAATCCCAGTAGTATTTGAAGACCTTACATGTAAGCGATTACCTTGAGCATATTGCCATGAGGGGGCAAATATCAAGAAAGTAAAAAATGAAATTAGCTTTAAATAATTCATGGTATATTGGTTTAATGATTTGGCTTATTCTAGGCTCTGCATCTCTTTTATCCAACAGCTTAATTATTCGTTTGTTTGGATTAAAAACATTAATTAACATTTTTCGCACGAACAAAAATAAATTGCACATTTACCAATAAAACGTGAACACATAGTTTTTTTAGAACAAAAAAATGGGAGCTGAAACGACCGTCTCAGCTCCCATTTTTATAATTTTCAGTGTATCTAATCCCTACGCAGCCTTCAACTGCCCCAATTTCGATCTATTCAATTTCTCCATCGCGTATTCTGCATCAATCAGCAAAGTCCGTACCTCTGGTGTAGAAGGCAATTCAAACATCGCATCGGTCATGATGGCTTCACAAATGGAGCGCAAGCCCCGTGCGCCCAGGTTGAACTCCAGGGCTTTGGTTGCGATGAACTCTATGGCATCGTCGGCAAAGGTAACCTCGATTCCTTCCAGCGAAAACAACTTTTGGTACTGCCGCAACAAGGAGTTTCTAGGCTCAGACAGAATGCGCTTGAGCGTCGCCAGATCAAGTGGATCCAGGTAAGTCAGGACGGGCAAACGGCCAATCAATTCCGGGATCAAACCAAATCCTTTCAAGTCCTGGTGGGTGATGTATTGCAGGAGGTTGTCCCGATCAATGCGTTCTTTTTCGCTGGCTTTAAAACCAATCACCTGGGTATTCACCCGGCGAGCGATGATTTTTTCGATGCCATCAAAAGCACCACCACAAACGAAGAGGATATTTTCGGTATTGACCTTGACCAGTTTTTGCTCGGGGTGTTTGCGGCCACCTTGCGGGGGGACGTTCACATCGGTACCTTCCAACATCTTGAGCAGCGCCTGTTGTACGCCCTCGCCCGACACATCGCGGGTGATGGAAGGATTGTCGCCTTTGCGGGCAATTTTATCAATTTCGTCAATGTACACGATGCCGCGTTCGGCGGCAGCTACGTCGTAGTCGCACACCTGGAGCAGGCGGCTGAGGATGCTTTCTACATCTTCACCCACGTAGCCAGCTTCGGTAAATACCGTAGCATCCACGATGGCAAAAGGTACATTGAGGTATTTGGCAATGGTTTTGGCCAGCAGGGTTTTTCCCGTACCCGTACGACCCACCAACACAATATTCGATTTTTCAATTTCCACATCATCGCTCGATGGCTGCATCAGGCGTTTGTAGTGGTTATACACCGCAACGGAGAGGAATTTCTTGGCGTCGTCCTGACCAATCACGTATTGATCCAGGTGCACCTTGATGTCGCGCGGGGTAATAGAAGGATTGAACTGGAAAGGGCTGCTGCTCTTCTCTTTGGGAGCCGGAGCTTCAGCATTGGGGTTTTTGCGATCGTAGAGTTCTTCCTGAATGATGTCATAGGCCTGCTCTACACATACCTCGCAGATGTGCGCATTAATGCCGGCAATGAGCATTTGGGTCTCGGATTTGTCCCGACCACAGAAAGAACAACTGTACGTTTGTCTACCTTTATTGCGCATTTTGAATCCTGATTAGTTCGGGTTCGTG
The DNA here is from genome assembly GCA_027486765.1 of Saprospiraceae bacterium. GTDB lineage: Bacteria > Bacteroidota > Bacteroidia > Chitinophagales > Saprospiraceae > Haliscomenobacter. Next base: position 20,523 of record JAIXOO010000214.1, on the reverse strand, counting down.
AGCCCATTCACGTACCAAAACCATGAACGGGTTGATCACTTCGTTAAACGCAAAGCAATCAACCCGTCCTAAAATTAAGAATTTTTCTGAGGAATACTACGAACCAATACCTCATCAATCAAACCATATGCTTTTGCTTCCTCGGAAGTCATCCAGTTGTCGCGGTCACAATCCTTCTCGATTGTCTCGTAAGGCTGCTTGGTGTGCTGCGCCATGATCTCGTACAATTCGCGTTGATTTTCTTTGATCAACTTGTAGTAAATCTCCATTTCGGTCACTTGCCCTTGCATGCCACCCAGTGGTTGGTGAATCATCACGCGGCTGTGCTTGAGCGCCGAACGTTTGCCTTCAGTGCCTGCGCATAAGAGGACAGCACCCATCGAAGCCGCAATACCCGTACAGATCGTAGCCACATCGGGTTGTACATACTGCATGGTATCGTACATGCCCAAACCTGCGAATACCGAACCACCTGGGCTGTTGATGAACATCTGTACATCACGCTTAGGGTCAGTAGATTCGAGGAAAAGCAACTGGGCCTGAATGACGTTGGCTACATAATCCGTAACCTGAACCCCGAGGAAAATGATGCGGTCCATCATCAAACGGGAGAACACATCCATTCCCACTATATTCATCTGACGCTCTTCGATCACCTGGGGCGTGAAAGCCTGGATGTTGGGGTAAGCGTAGGCGGTAGACAGTTCCGCGTACTTTTCAAGGTGCATGCTACTCATACCAAGGTGCTTGGTAGCATACTTCATGAATTCATCCTTGTGAAACATAAGTTGTAATTTTTTGAGGATATAACATCGCCCAACAAATAAGAGTTGATCGAGGGATGTTTTTTTCTCATTGTGGTGGGGCAACATGAGTCATCCCATTGCGTACAGACAATACAAAAGGCGCTAAGGTGACAAAACTGTCTTCCTTAGCGCCCTTATCTAAATTTATTTATTCTTCTTCCAGCAAATCAGCCTCAGCTTGTTCCGTCTGAGCCTGAGCTTGAGCCTGGCGCAGTACTTCCAAAAACTCAGCTTCTGCGATGGGTTTTGGATTGATGGTCACTACTGCACTGATGGCGGCTTGTAGTTTGTCCAACAGTACTTCATCAGCAGCTTGGTCTGCTTGCTTTTCGTCCTGCATCAAACGCTCGACCATGCCATTGATCAAGTTCATGTCGTTCAACTGGCCGCCGAAGTAAGACAATACCCGATTGCCAAAATAAGCTTTCAAGTCATCCTCAGTCACCTGAATGCCAAACAAACGGGCGGCTTTGTTGCGGATCAACGACCACTGCAAACTTTTGGTAAAGGATTCAAACCCTTTGTCTACCGTTTCAGGAGTAGCATTTTCGTTGGATGTCAAAATCCAGCGCTTCAGGAAAGCTTCCGGCAATGGCAGTTGATTCAATTCCAACAAACGCTCCTGCAAATCGCGGAACAACAAGGCATTGGCCTGCTGATCGAAATATTGGCCATAATCCAAGCGGATGGCTTCACGCGCTTCTTCTTCACTGGTTACGCGGCCCTCACCGAAATAGGTGTTGTAAAATTCTTCGCCCATTTCGGCGGGTTCTACCCGACTGGCTTCTTCGATGGTGATTTGGAAGACCCGATCCTTGATTTCGCGATCGTCTTCTTTTTCCAATCCCAGGAAGTAGCGGCGTGCAAAATCCTCGTCGCGGTCTTTTTCCAGTTCGAACACATCCATTTTCAGGGTGTCACCTACTTTGTGGCTCAACAAAATGGCTTTGGCGCCATCCTGTGCATTGGCCAGCAAAAGGCTGAAATTGTGCTCAATGCCTCCTTCTTTTACACTGTCAGCCTCCAACTCAGCGAGTTGAAGTTTGACCATGTCTTCTTCCTGGATCTCGGATTCGGATACGATACGTTTGCCAAAACGTTTGCGTGCTTTAAGCATTTCTTCGTCTACGCGGTCGTCGCCGATTTCTACCTTGTATTTTTCGTAAGCATCGCTGGCGTCAATGCCCTTGAGTTCAAACTCTGGAGCAATACCCAAGTCGAACTTAAAAACATAATCGCTAACCTGGATAGGATCGAGGTGAACCTCGGGATGATTTTCTGAAGGGATGGGCTGGCCCAATACTTCCAACTTATTCTCGATGATGTGATCGTACAATTGGCGTTGTAGCGCGTCGTTGACGATATCGGCCAACAAACCTTTGCCATACAACTTGCGCAGCATGGTATCGGGAGTTTTTCCTTTGCGGAAACCCTTCATGGCTGCCTTTTCCCGGTATTTATTGAGTTCTGTTTTCAGTTTTTGTTCTACCTCTGCCTTTTCCAATGTGATGGTCAGGACAGCGTTTAGATTGTCGATCTCCTCTCTGACAACATTCGGCATAATCGCAATAGATTTATAGAAAGTCAAATAATGTGCGGCGAATAGAAAGGCAGTGGAAGCTTATGGGTTGAAAAGTTGAAGTGTCGAAAGGTTGAAAAGAATGTGAGTAACCTGAAATCGAAGGTTAGACTTGGGATGATTTTAAGAGAAAAGCATTAAAATTTCTACAGCCATCCTCTTTTAACCTTTCATCACTTCAACTTTTCAACTAAATCCACGCCGAGCAATCAGCAATTTTGCTCCTTTAAACGTTCTATTTGTTAAGTGTGCGGGTAGAGGGACTCGAACCCCCATGCCTTGCGGCACCAGATCCTAAGTCTGGCGCGTCTACCAATTTCGCCATACCCGCAAAAATTGGGTTAAAACCCTTGATTTCTAACGGTTTTGCCCTCCTTTGAGTTCCCGTTTTTAAAAAAGCGTTGCAAAGATAGAATGTTTTTTGTAATTTCAGAGATTATCTCTCGAATATTTGTTTTTTGCTGACCAGATCAAAGCGTACGTTTTTTTGTAACTTTGTAAATCCAGCTTTTGTCAATTTTTGTTTTATTTTGATCAACATTTTTTCGAAGAACACCACGCAAGTTTACTGAGTAGTGGGGCAAAATGAAGCACTTATTTTTTTGTTGCCCCTAACGGTTCCCATGATTTGAAAACCAGGTAAAAGGAAGCCACCATGGCAGAGGTACTGACAATACAGGATGAAGAAAAAAAGCTGATTCAGGATGCTTATCGACAATTGTTGCGCTCCATCAAATCCGACATGGATGAGGACGACAGCAAAATGATTCGCAAAGCTTATGAAATGGCGGTGCAAGCCCACGCTGAACAACGGCGCAAATCGGGCGAGCCCTACATATTGCACCCCATTGCCGTGGCGCGTATTTGCTCGGAGGAAATTGGGCTGGGGCCTACTGCTGTTGCTTGTGCGCTCTTGCACGATGTGGTGGAAGACACCGACATCACGCTCGACGAAATTGAGCATGAATTTGGCATCCGGGTGCGCAAGATCGTGGATGGCTTGACCAAATTGGACAACGCCTACAACTCGGAAAGTCCCCAAGCGGAAAACTTCAAAAAAGTACTCTCCACCCTCGTGGAAGATGTACGCGTGGTGCTCATCAAAATGGCCGACCGCCTGCACAACATGCGTACCCTGGGCTCAATGCCCCGGCACAAACAACTCAAGATCGCGGCGGAAACCAGTTACATGTACGCCCCGCTAGCGCACCGCCTGGGTTTGTACAACATCAAAACGGAGTTTCAGGATCTGTGTATGAAAATCATCGATCCCGACAACTATCGCCTGGTAGCCGACAAACTCAAAGTCACTAAAAAGGACCGGGAACAATACATCCAAGAATTCATCGCCCCCTTGAACCAAAAACTGGAGGAGGCCAAAATCAAAGCGCAGATTTTTGGACGGCCCAAGTCGATTTACTCCATCTGGAATAAATTGAACACCAAGAAGGTGCCTTTTGAGGAAATTTATGACCTTTTTGCCATCCGCATCGTCATCGACGCGCCCCCGGAAAAGGAAAAATTGAAGTGCTGGCAGGCTTATTCCATCGTCACGGACGTACACACGCCCCTACCCGAGCGCCTCAAGGACTGGATCACCATGCCCAAGTCCAATGGATACGAATCCTTGCACACCACAGTCATTGGCCCCGGTGGGCGGTATGTGGAAGTGCAGATTCGGACCGAAAGGATGGACGAAATTTCGGAACGCGGCTATGCGGCCCACTGGAAATACAAAGGGGTGAACAACCAACCTGACGTGTACGAGCGCTGGCTGGACAGTGTTCGCGAAGTACTGGACGACCCCAATAGCGACGCCATCGAGTTCATGACCGACTTCAAGAACAACAGTTTGTTCCAGGAGGAAGTCTACGTATATACACCCAAAGGTGACATGAAAATGTTGCCCAAAGGTGCCACTGCCCTGGATTTTGCCTTTAACATCCACACTGACATCGGCTACCACTGTATCTCCATCAAGGTGAACAACAAGTTGGTGCCCATGGGTTACAAACTCGTGAACGGGGATCAGGTGCAGATTTTTACCAGCAAAAATCAAAAGCCCAGCGAAGATTGGCTAAAAATGGTCGCCACAGGCAAGGCTAAAGCCAAGATTCGTTCGGTGATGAAGGAGGAGCGCCGCCGCAAAGGTGAAATTGGCAAAGAAGCCTTGGAGCGTAAATTGCGCAACCTCAAGGTGGATTTTGAAGAGGGAGTAGAGGTGCTGCTCAAATACTTCCAACTGAACTCCAAAATCGATCTCTTCTACATGATTGCGGTGGAGGACAAAAGTATTGCCGACATTTTCCGCAAATTCAAGGTGGAAGCCAGTAAACTGGTGGAAATTGCCCCGGAAGTGGCCAAACATGTCACCGATCATGTCACGGAGGTACACCAGGAGCAATTCCGCAAACCGGGGGTCAAAGCCCGCTTAATGATCAATGCCGAACCCGCCGAACGGTTTGAATATACTTTTGCCACCTGTTGCAACCCGGTGCAGGGCGACGATATTTTTGCTTACCTCACCGCAAGTGCAGGTTTGAAAATTCACCGCTCCAAATGCCCGAATGCCTTACATTTGATGGCTCAATACGGCTATCGGATCATGAAGGCCGAATGGGTCATGACTGAAGATGCCAGTTTTGTGGCCGAACTCAAAATAACGGGTGTGGACGAGGGCGTAGGCGTGATCGAAAGATTGACCCACCAATTGTCCAGCCAAATGGGACTCAACATCCGCAAGTTTACCATTGAAGGGGACGAAGGTTATTTTGAAGGCACAATCAAATTGATGGTGAAAAATACCGCCCAATTGGAACGTGCCATTCAGGAACTGGGCAACCTGGAGAACATTTCAACTGTTACAAGGGTAAGTTAGGGGCGATAAAAAAATAAATTGTTCATTTTGCCAAAGGATTAGATCAGTAAACGTTTCATTTAAAGTGTCTTATCTAATCCTTTGGCTCAAGAAAAATGAACATTTATTTTTGCCCCATTATTTAAAAATAAAAAAAATGTCTGACAACAAACTTGACGATATCCTCCGCGAGGTAAGAAGTATTTTTTCAGCGCACCTTGAGCAACACGCCCTGCGCAAAACCCCGGAACGCTACGTCATTCTGGAAGAAATTTACAAGCGAAACGACCACTTCGACGCGGACACCCTATACATCCACATGACCAACCAAAACTACCGGGTGAGCCGCGCCACGGTGTACAATACCCTGGAATTGTTGGTGAGTTGTGATTTGGTGAAAAAGCACCAGTTTGGCAAAAACCTGGCGCAATACGAAAAGTCCTACGGCTTCAAGCAACACGACCACCTGATTTGCGTGGACTGTGGCAAGGTGCTGGAATTTTGTGACCCCCGGATTCAGAACATCAAAAACATGATGGGAGATTTATTGAAGTTTAATGTGTTGCACCACTCCTTGAATCTCTACGGGCAGTGTGCCGGGGCTTGTGAGAAGACGCGGGTGAAGGTGGAAGAGAAAGTGGAAGGAGCGGGGTGAGCCGGTCTTCTTCCCTTGGCTTCAGTGATGTCTAAATGTTTTTGTTCACAAAATTGCCTTGTTCATGTTTCGTGAACAAGGCAATTTTGTGAACATGAAAACTAAAGTGGTCTTCAACTAAACATTGATCGTTTTTCCCAAAATCCCATCTTTGTAACCCAAGTCACTGTCTCCCAACTTTCTTCCCCCGATTTTTGTAGAAAATAAACTCAATCCCGCTTCAAAAAACAACCATGAAAGAAAGAATTTTAACCGGATGGACCCTCACCAGAGTACTGTACCTGGTAATGGGCACTTATATTGTTGTACAATCTGTATTGGAGCAGCAGTGGATCGGCATTCTATTGGGTGGTTATTTTGCCTCAATGGGCTTGTTTGCTTTTGGATGTGCGGCGGGTAATTGTGGGGTGGGTCGCTATTCGGAAGGACATAAAAATCAAGATACGGGTAATTTTGAAGAGGTAGTGTTTGAAGAGGTGAAAGCGAAGTAGAAAGAGTGATTTACGGAAAGGAATTCTGCAATTTTTCGTTCTCTTGTTTCAACTGATTAGGATGCATTTTACTTTTACTCATTACGCTGAGTAAATTTACTTAACGTAATGAGTAAATTTTTTCCTGTTAGGCTTGTTAGCCTCGTACGAAAGCGTGCAATAAGTGTCCGAGTGTGGACAGGTATTGCACGCTTTTTTTTTGTAAAAACCTCAATACCAATTCCATCACCTCTTGGCACGCCATTTGATCAGCAAAAGTAGAAATAATACTCTTGCATGAAAAGAACCTACCTGGGCGAGTTTGAAGAACTGGTACTCCTGACCGTCGCGGTACTGGAAGGCGAAGCCTATGGCGTGGTGCTGCTCCACGAGCTCATTGCCCAAACCGGGCGCTCCCTCCGGCTCAATCAAGTGCACTCCGCCCTGCAACGCCTGGAGGACAAGGGCATGCTCAGCTCCGAAATGGGCGAACCCACCGCCGAGCGTGGCGGCCGCCGCAAGCGCCTCTTCAAAGTCACCGCCTATGGCATCCGCACTCTGGAGGAAATTCAGGCCGTGCGCAGCAGTTTGTGGAACCGTTTTACCAACCCCAAAACAGATCCAAGCCTATGAGCCGCCTCGAACAACCCACGCCGCCGCAGCCACCCCGGTGGGCCGATCGCCTACTGGAGTGGTTTTGTGCTCCACACCTCTTGGAAAATGTGCAAGGCGATTTGCACGAAGAGTTCTTTTATCAGGTGGAAAAAATTGGGGTACAAAAAGCAAAATTTCAATACATCCTCGAAGTGTTGGGCTTCATCAAACCCTTTGCCATTAAACGTAAGCCCAGCCCATATCCATCATCCACCACCACATTTCATCCGACCATGATCCGCAATTATTTCAACATCGCCATCCGTAATCTGGCCAAAAACCGCCTCTACGCCGCCCTCAATATTTTTGGGCTCACCATCGGAACCCTCTGCTGCTTGTACATCCTGCTGTATGTGCAGGACGAACGCAGCTACGACAAACACCACAGTGCTGCTGAGCGCCTGTACCGGGTCACTACCGAAATGGAATTTCCCGATACCCAAGATCCCCTTAAGATGTCTACCTGCTCTCCCCCGATCATTCCGGCCATGCAAGCAGAATTTCCCGAGGTGGAAAGTTCTACCCGGGTGGTTGACCCCGCGCCGTTTGGAGTGGATCGCTACCTGTTTAAAGTAGGCGACAAGGTTTTTTATCAAAATACCGGCTACGTAGTGGACAGCACTTTTTTTGAAACTTTCGACTACCATTTTTTAGCCGGAAATCCGAAAAAAGCGCTGAATGCACCACAGTCAATGGTCATTTCGGAAGCCCTGGCCATCAAACTCTTCAACACCACTGATGCCTTGAACAAGACCTTAAAAGTCACCGGCCAAGTGGAAGAGGAAACCTACAAAATCACCGGGGTATTCAACAGTTCCCTCGGCAAAAGCCACCTGATGCCCGACTTCTTTACCCCGATGAATTCCCGGGGTATCGGTGAATTCGTGCGCAGCGACAACACCTGGAGTGGAAACAATTTCTTGTACGGTTACCTCAAATTTAAATCAGGTACCGATATCCAGGCTTTTGAAGCCAAACTGGCAGCCTTTGTTGAACGGAATGGTGGTGATCAATTGCGCCAAACGAAGATGCACAAAAAACTCTTCCTGCAACCCGTTCGGGCCATTCACACCAGTGCCGAGGGGCTGGAAGTCTCCAAAGGCACCAGCGAGCGCTTCCTGAACATGCTGCTTTTGATTGCCGGATTCATTCAACTGGTGGCCTGCATCAACTTCATGAACCTGAGCACCGCCCGTAGTACCCGTCGGGCCAAAGAAGTAGGGGTTCGCAAGGCGGTTGGTGCCGGGCGCTCCTCACTGATGGGGCAGTTTTTGAGCGAAAGTATGCTGATGACCCTGATCGCAGTGGGCTTGGCCGTGCCACTGATGTGGCTTTTGTTGCCTTTGCTCAACCAGATCACGGGAGCATCCCTGAGTTTGCAATTGACGCAGGATTGGTCTACCTGGGGCATTATTATAGGCCTGGTATTGCTCACCGGGGTGATTGCGGGCAGTTATCCGGCTTTTTACCTCTCTTCTTTTAATCCCCTGAGCATTTTTAGAGGCATGCGGGATACCAAAACATCCAGAGGTGCCATCAATTTCCGCAAGGTGCTGGTGGTGAGCCAATTTGTCATTTCTTCGGTGCTGATCATTGGTGCCGTTGTCATCCAGCGGCAGTTGAATTATTTGCTGAAAGAGGACATGGGTTTTGAAAAAAATCAAAAAGTGATTTTCCCGGTTCGAGCAGAAGAAAGCCGCCCACAAATTGGCTCTTTTCGCAACCAGTTAACGGCTTTGCCCGAGGTAAACAATGTATCTGGAATGACGGCTTACCCCGGGCGTTTTGTGCCCAACGACATTTCAATGTACAAGGAAGGGGAAAGTATGAACAGTGCAACGCTGATTCGTTTTGCGTTTACTGATGAAAATTTTATCAATACACTCAAAGTCAAACTATTGGCTGGGCGCAATTTTACCCCTCAAGATACCTCCAGCGACTTTTCAAAATCCAAAGTATTGGTCAACCAAACAGTGCTCAAAACCATGAACATTTCTCAGGAAGAAGCGATAGGGATGGTTTTGCGCAGTGATCGCGAGGGTGGCGAGCAGGTCCAACACACCATTGTAGGGGTTTTTCAGGACATCAATTTTGAGCGCATGTCAGAAGAAATAAAACCTTATATGATCCTTATAGCCCCCCATCAACAACTACCCCAGGTTATTGCTGACGTAACAACAAAGGATTATCCTGCTTTTGTGCAAAAGGCTCAAAAAATCTGGGCGGAACTTTTCCCTGGAATCCCCTTTGAATATACCTTCCTGGATCAGGAAGTAGCTCAACTTTATCAGGCCGAACAAACTTTTTCAGACATCATTGGGACCTTTACCCTGGTGGCCATTTTTATTTCCTGTCTGGGCTTGTTCGGTTTGTCGGTTTTTGCCGCGGAGCAACGCATGAAAGAGATTGGGATCCGCAAGGTGTTGGGGGCAAGTGTAGGCAGTTTGACGGGCTTGCTGGCTAAAGATTTTGTGGTGTTGGTGCTCATTTCCATTTGTATTGCCTCGCCCATCGCCTGGTATTTGATGAACCTGTGGCTGAAGGATTTTGCCTATCGAACTGAAATCCACTGGTGGATCTTTGTATTGGCGGGCTTGATAGCAGTGGTGGTAGCGTTTTTGACGGTGAGTGTGCAGAGTATTCGCTCGGCACTGGCGAATCCGGTGAAGTCGCTGCGCAGTGAGTAGAACTTGTATTGGCGACAAAGCAGTGGGGCAAAATGAACATTTATTTTTGCCCCACTACTAAATGCCTTCTTGAACCTAAAATTCGGGATGATTCATGTTTTCCCTTGTGTGCTTATAATATATCGCTTTGAGCTTTTTTTACTGTCTCCGACTCAAATACACCCCAACCAAAATCACGCCCATACACCCAATGTGCAACAGCCCAATTTTTTCACCATCCGCTACCCCCCAGAGCATGGCGATGATGGGCATTAAATAAGCCACCGTTGACCCAAAGATGGCCGAGGTCTGTTGGATCACTTTAAAAAAGATAATGGTAGCCAATACTGTGCCTACCCAGGACAGGAGCACGACATAACTGATCGATTGCCAAGGGTTGGGCAAAGTGCTCATGCGGGGGATAAAATCGGTGCCGAGCAACAAATAAATGCCGAGGGGCACCCCTACCGTACCAAATGACCCCGCACTGACCAACAAGGAATCCATGTCCCGAAATTTGGTCGCAATGAGATTGGTGCCCATTGCGTAAAAAACCGTGGCCAACACAATCAATAAAGCATAACCCACCGGGCTATTGCTGATTCCTCCTTTGCCCAATAGAATCAAACAAGCCGCTCCAACCAGACCCAGTAAAATGCCCAGCACTTGCCGCGTTTTGACGGTCACTTTAAAAATCAAAACCCCAATAATCATGGTAAAAAGGGGCGTGAGGGAATTGAGCACCCCAGCGGTAGCACTGCTGATTTTTTGTTGCGCGGTGGAAAACAAGATCGCGGGCAACGCACTGCTGCAAAGCCCCAATACCATCAAAAGAGGCAAACGCGACCAGTCCATCCGTTTGTAGTTGTAGATCAACACAGGCACAAAGGCTAATGCCGAAAGCGACATGCGCAAACAGGCCACCTGTACAGGGGTGAAGGACTCCAGGCTTTTTTTGATTAGGATAAAAGAGGTTCCCCAAACCAAACTGAGGATACCAAGGGTCAGATAAGCTTGCCACATGGGCATGCTGGTAGGGGAGTTGGTGTTATTCATTGGGCAAGAGTACAAAAGATTTGTGATTCGCAGAAAAAACTGTACGAGTAACTGTTAAGTTTCAACAGCTTTAATTTTTTTGCCATAAATTTGCGAACACTCGATTGAAAATCTACAAATCATACGACCATGAAAACATCCATCTTGCTTTTGCTCCTCCTGAGCAGCTTTGGTCTGGGACTACAAGCCCAAAAACTGGCCGACAAACGGACAGCACGCGACCTCGAATTGAGCGCGCCCGAACAAGAACTAAAGGCGGGCCAAAGTTATGAAATCCCCGTCACCGCAGCCAATTTGGGCATGGTGCAAGGCTTTCAGTTTTCCATATTTATTGACCCTACTGTTGCTGAATTGACAGGCATTGAGGGCGGTATTTTGAAGGAAGATAACTTTGGTTTTTTTCCAAAAAATGGCCTCATCACCAGCAGCTGGAATGTAGCTTCTCCGCTGCCCAAAGAAAAATTGAATGAGGTGTTGTTTACCTTGAAAATCAATAGCCGCAAAGATATCCCACTCAGCAAGATTCTGGGCTTACAAAGCCGGCCTACCGCGATGGAAGCCTACACCACCAATGATGAACAGGTGGGCATCAGCCTCAATTTCAAATCAGCGGTAAAACAGGGTGACAAGGCGCTGTTGTTCCAAAACAGCCCCAATCCATTCAGCGAAGAAACGGTGATTGCTTTTTATTTGCCCGCTGCGGCTAAGGCTACTTTGGTGGTGCGCAATGTGGAAGGAAAGGTACTGTTCCGCACCCAGGGAGATTTTGGCAAAGGCCAACAGCAAATTGTGCTGAAACAAAGCGACATCAAAACATCCGGTGTGATGAATTATACGCTGGAGACTACCAATTTTACGGAAACGAAGAAGATGGTGGTTGTGGCGAAATAGTTTAGGAAGGTTTAGGGAGGTTGAGAAGGTTTAGGCTGCCGCAGTTACTTAGACAAAGTCCTTGTCAAAATCGCTGCGGCAGCCTAAACCTTCTCAACCTTCCTCAACCATCTTACCACCAAGAACTCCCCCAAGAATACCCAAACCGCAATTGCAGCTGCGCAAAAGGTTTCGATACATCACTGCTTTGCAGCCCACCTCCATCTACATCACTCACCAGGCGGTAACCACCCTCGGCACCAACCCGAAACCAGCGAAATACATTCACTTCCAGGCCTACGGCGGGTTGAAGCACAAATACCCGATCGCGGCTCAAAGAGTTGTTGTCGTCAAATTCGATGCGGCCACCACCGATTACGGCACTCATGTAAGGGTGGAGGACTTTGGTCGTAGCAGGGGCATAACCAAGTAAAACTCCACGATGCCGTAGATCGTATACACCATTTTCGGTAGGTAGGGGATAGCTGTCTTTCATCCGTTGCCAGGCCCAACCCACCATCAGGGAGCGGCCAAATTCAAAGGCAAAATTCCCACCAGAAAAATACTCGGTATCTTCGTCGAGGAAGGTGAAGTTGTGGCTATCCGAAAACCAAAAACCGGTCAAGTCCAGACGGGTTTGATTGAAAAGGGTTTCTTCACGCTGGGCGTACATTGCTCCTGCGGCAAAAAGGCCCAAAGTCAGGATCAGTATTTTTTTCATTGCTTGCTTGTTTGGAAGTAAGATGCTAAAGTTATTGTGGCACCCCTATTCCAGACAAAAAATTAGCAAACCTACATATGCTGCCAACCCTGCGCCTTCAACGGATGAATGTTTCCTCCCTTCGTGTGCAACTTCAGACCATCCTTCGCCTCCACTATTTCGCCAGCAATATAGATGTCTGGCAAAAAGCGAATTTTATCCACATCCTTCGGATCGATGGTAAAAAGCAATTCATAATCCTCGCCGCCATTCAGGGCGCAAGTGGCTGGGTCAAGCCCGAATTTGATGGCCTGCATTTGGGTGTCAGGATGGATAGGAATACCGGATTCCTCCAGGTAAGCGCCTACGCCCGATTGCGTACAAATGTGAAACAGTTCCGACGCCAGGCCATCCGAAATGTCAATCATCGCGGTAGGCACCAGTTGGTTTTTTTCAAACATCTCGATCACATCCTTGCGCGCTTCGGGCTTCAATTGGCGGCCAATGATGTAGTCCTGGGCTTCCAGGTCGGGCTGAACGCCAGGGTTGTCCAGGAAAATTTGTTTTTCCCGCTCCAGTATTTGTAAACCCAGGTAGGCTGCTCCCAGGTCGCCAGTGACACAAATGAGGTCACCTACCTTGGCGGTATTGCGGTAGGCTAATTTCTCGGCAGTACCTTGGCCAATGGCCGTGATGGACAAAATCAAACCCTTGTTGGACGAACTGGTATCGCCGCCCACCAGGTCGACGCCGTAGTGCTTACAAGCCAGGCGCATCCCCTCGTAAATCTCTTCCACCGCTTCCAGCGAGAAACGATTGGACATGGCGATGCTGACCGTCACCTGCTTGGGTTGGGCGTTCATGGCGTAAATGTCCGAGAGGTTGACGGTGATGGATTTGTAGCCCAGGTGTTTGAGTGGGGTATACATCAGGTCAAAGTGGATGCCTTCCACCAGCATGTCGGTAGAAACTACGGTTAAAAAACCCGTATTGTCGATCACGGCGGCATCATCGCCTACTCCTTTGAGGGAAGAGGCGTTTTCCAGGGGAAACTGACGAGTCAAATGGTCAATCAGGCCGAATTCGCCTAAAGTGCCAATATCGGTACGTGGTACTTGTTGATCTTGCATTGAGTTGATTAGCTGGTTCAAAACTGGGATTAGCTGTTACAAGTCTCTTGCTGGTACAAGTCTCCAGACTTGTACCAACATTTTCGCGTCTCTGACGCATGCGCAACGCGAAAATACTGAGCAAACACACGTCAGAGACGTGTCAATAATGGTACAAGTCTGGAGACTTGTACCAGCGCCAATTGTCTTTTCAATGGCTTTCCTTAGGGCGCCGACAATTTATCAAAAACCATTTTTGCCCGCTGCATACTTTCTTCCCCTTCTTTCTCGGCCAGTTTCAGGGCTTTGGCAGCCGCAGCTTTGGCTTCGGCCAGTTTACCTTTGGTCAGCAGTAGATCGGCATAGCTGAGGGTATAGATGGATTGTTCGCTTTTTTCAGAAGCTGTTTTCATCAAGTCGATGGCAATATCCAGGGCATCCGCTTGTTCTGCGCTGCGCTTTTTCAAATCGAACGCCACTGTCCGCATTTCGGTAACGGGCTCACTGTCGGCAGCTTTGGCATAAGCCTTAGCCGCTTTCAGGTAATCCTTATCGTTTTCCTGTTTGTTGGCCATTTCCATGTCCATCCGAGCAGCAAACGCAGCAGCGCGGGCAGGGAGGTAGGTTTGCATTTTTTTCTTGGCTTCTTTGAGCAGCTCATCATTTTGCATGGTGATGGCCTTTTGCGCAGTCGCTTTGCAAGCGCCGTAAATTTTGGCATTTACCGCATCCTCTCCGCCTACCAGGGCAGCAATTTCCTTGCGTTGTTGCACCAGCAGTTCAAAGGCTTTGCTGTCTGCTTCGGAGGTGCCTTCGTAAATGATCTTGCGGCTGAAATCATTGTTCAAGTCTTTTTGAGTCCGCAAATAGTCGTTCACGACGCGGGGATTGGGTTTGCCATTCCTCGCCATAGCGCGTACGTATTTGTACACCAGCTCGGGACTGCGATCCCCTTTTTCATAGGCTTGCACGTAAGCTTCGCTATTTTCTACCCGACCGAGGGCACTTTTGCCTTCTTTGATGAAATCTTCCACTTGTTTGAAACCTACTACTTTTTTGATCACTTTGCCATCGTTGCCAATAAATAGTAAGGTTGGATACGCCGAAACGGGGTAGGTTTTTTGGAATTTTTCCCCCTCTGGCTGTTCCATGTCAATCTTCATGCTGATGAAGTTTTCATTAAAAAACGCACCAACGTCCGTGTGAGTAAACACGTCTTTGGACATCATTTTGCAGGGGCCACACCAGGTGGTATAAGCATCTACAAAAATGGGTTTTTCCTGCTTTTTGGCTTCGGCGAGGGCTTCTACCCAGGTGCCGTGGAAAAACTCAATGCCTTGCGCCGCTACAAAACCGATCAGGGCGAAAAAAACGACCAGAATGGAGCATATCTTCTTCATAGGAATGATTTTAAATTTCACGGGGGGCAGTTTGTACGTCTTTACCCGTGCTGTATACAAAACTATTGTTGCTGTTGTTCAAATTGTTCGATCAGTTCCTGATCGGTAACACCTTTTTTGAGGTTCTCGATCAAAGCTCTGGCATCGTCAGCCATAGGATGTTGAGGGTGTTTTGCCAAAAAAATCTCATAATACCGAATGGCTTGTTTTCGATCTTGCAAGTCATTCTCGGATACAAAGCCCTGCATGAATAAAGCCTCGGGGCTGCGTTGGTAATTTTTGAATTTTGTATCAACCGTACCCCAAAGTTCAATGGCTTCGGCCCATTTCCCGCTAGCGTGGCGCAACTCTGCAGCCTTGAACAAGTACAAAGGTGCGAGGGAGTCCTGAGGAAAACGTTCGGCCAGGATCTCTGCGTTTTGTACAAAGGTATTGATTTTGGCGGTATCCAGGGTGGTTTCAGCGCTTTGGCGCAATTGGCTTTCCAATTGGCCCAGGGTACTGATGAGTTGGGCTTCGGTGGCAGTTTCGACTCCTTTTGGTTTGGAGCTGCAAGCGCAGAGCAGTATCATGGTACCTAGTATTGTGCAGAAAACCGATCGTCTCAATCCTTTCATGTCATTTACTTTGTAACAGCTACAAAATTACACGCGATTTTGTAAGCAGTGTTGAATTTTTTTATGCTTATCATTTTTAACACCCCTTTAAGGTTTTTGGATTAAACCCTGTACCTTAACCAAGGTCAAAGCCATTACAAATACAAATTGCGGACATGGAAAAGATAAAACACCTCTACTGGCGCGCGGGCTTTGGCCTCAGCCCCACAGAGTGGCAACAAAAAAAAGATTGGCCCATCAGCAAGGCCATCGATGAGTTGTTCGCGCAAGCTCGTCAGGCGCAAGTGAGTCTGCCCGTAGCGGAAATGGGCCTGCCCGAAGACATGGAAAAAAAGCGGGAAAACCGCGAAATGTTCGAACAAATGCTGCGCGAAGAAAAACGCCGCATTTTTGAATACAACGTCAATTGGGTCAACCGCATGGCTAACCCCAAGGAAAGTGCCCTGCTGGAACGGATGACTTTCTTTTGGCATGGCCACTTTGCCTGCAAACCCGATTTTGGCAAATTGGGCATCCAGTACCTGAATACCCTGCGCAAACACGCCCTGGGCAATTTCCGCGACATGGTATTGGCCATTGCTCAAGACCCCGCCATGATTCGTTACCTGAATAACCAACAAAACCGCAAGGAAAAACCCAATGAAAACTTCGCCCGCGAATTGATGGAACTCTTCACCCTGGGGCGCGGCAATTATACCGAAAAGGACATCAAGGAAGCCGCCCGCGCCTTTACGGGTTGGTCCAGCGATTTGCGGGGCGACTACATCTTTCGCCCCATGTGGCACGACTATGGCAGCAAGACATTTTTTGGCAAAACGGGCACTTTTGATGGCAAAGACATCATCAATATCATCCTGGAAAAACCTCAGACTGCCCAGTTCATTGTCCGCAAAATTTACCAGCATTTTGTCAACGACCAAGTGGATGAAACCCTGGTCAGTGCGCTCAGCAAGCAGTTTTATCAGTCGGGTTACGACATTGGCAAACTGATGCAAAGCATCTTCAGTAGCGATTGGTTTTATGCTGCTAAAAACATGGGCAACCGCATCAAGTCGCCAATTGAATTCACGGCAGGACTGATGCGCAGCGTGGAGTTGAAGTTTGACCAACCTATGGGGATGTTGTTCATCCAACGGGCCTTGGGTCAAATCCTCTTCAACCCACCCAATGTGGCAGGTTGGCCAGGCGGTAAAACCTGGATTGACAATTCGACCTTGATGCTGCGCTTGAACTTGCCCGGGTATTTGTTCAATTCAACCGAGTTCAGCCTGCGCACCAAGGGCGAATTTGAGGATGAAGGCCGGGAAAAAGGCAATCGCCGCTTGAGCAACACCCTCAACCTCCAGCCCTTAAGCGCCAGCATCAAAGGCAACAGCAACAGCGAAATCGCCACCGAATTGGCCAAATACCTGCTGCTAACGCCCACTGCCCAGCCGATCGAAAACTATACCAAGGAATTGCCCGCTACCGACCGCGAGACCATCATTCGCCAAATGACCATGCGATTGATGACTTTGCCGGAATATCAAATGTGCTAATTTTTTGGTTGAGGAAGGTTGAGAAGGTTGAGGCTGCCGCGAACGATTTTGACAATGGCCTTGTCTATGTCGCTGTGGTAACCTCAACCTTCTCAACCTTCCTCAACCTTCCTCAACCCCTCAACTTTATAAAAATGAAAAGAAGAAACTTCCTGAAGCAGTCGGCACTGGCGAGTACAGCCATGATGATTCCGGCCTTCCTCAACGATATTTCCTTCGGCCAATTGATGGCTCGGCGGGCGGGTAAAGTGTTGGTAGTGGTGCAATTTTCGGGCGGTAACGATGGCCTCAACACCATTGTACCTTACCAAAACGACCTGTATTACCAAAACCGGCCTAATCTGGCCATCCCAAAAACTGAAGTGCTGAAGGTGAGCGACGAGTTGGGGTTCAATCCCGCGCTGCAAGCCCTGCAAGGGTTGTACGATGAGGGTGTGATGAGCATTGTCAACAGTGTGGGTTACCCCAACCCCGATCGCTCACATTTCCGCTCCATGGACATTTGGCACACCGCCAGCGAGAGTACGGAATACCTGAACAGCGGTTGGTTGGGGCGTTACCTCGACAGCAACTGTCCTGGTTGTGCCTCTCCTTATCAAGCCATTGAGCTCGATGATACTTTGAGTTTGGCGCTGAAGGGCGAAAAACGTCGGGGTTTTGCGATGAGTGATCCCGCGCAACTCAAACGGACGACCGACAACAAAATTCTGCAAGCCGTAGGCAAAACGCCGAGTAACGTCCATCACGAAGAAAATGTGGCTTATTTGTACAAAACCCTGGTCGATACCCAATCTTCGGCGGATTATTTGTTCGAAAAATCCAAGGTGTACCGCTCTACGGTAGCTTATCCACAGAGCGAATTTGCCAAGGATTTGAAGATGATTTCCCAACTGATCACTGCCGATACGGATACCCGCATTTATTACGCCAGTTTGACTGGCTTTGATACCCACGCCAACCAGCGCAACCGCCAGGAACGCCTGCTCCAGCAATACGCCGAGGCGATGAAAGCTTTTGTGCAAGACCTGAAGCAGAACAACTTGCTGAACGACGTTTTGATCATGACCTTCTCGGAATTTGGTCGCCGGGTCAAACAAAATGCCAGCTCGGGTACCGATCACGGCACCGCCAACAACCTCTTCCTGATGGGTGGGAATCTGAAAAAAGCGGGCTTTTTCAACGGTCCTGCTGACCTGAAAAACCTGGACGACGGCGACTTGAAATACCAGGTCGACTTCCGGGATATTTACACGACTGTGCTCAATCGCTGGCTGGATGCGCCAGCGCCCCAAATTTTGGGACAGTCTTTTAAAGGTTTAGAACTTGTTTAACTCAAATAAAAAGTATTCCATGAAACTGCTAAAAATCAGCTTTGTCTTTGCCTTTTTTCTTTTGTTTACACTAAGTTTGAGCGCACAGCGGCCAGGTGGTCGAGTTGGAGCTATGCCAAACCTCGACTCCATGCGGATCAAATTAAGTTTGACTGCGGATCAAGAAACCAAAATCAAAGGTGTACTGAGCACCTACCGCCCCAAGCTGAAAGAGGCCCGCGACAACAATACCGAGCAAACCGCACGTCGCGAGGCGATGGCACCGCTGCTGCAAGCCATGCAAGAAGAAATCCGTGTGGTTTTGAATGATGAGCAAAAAGCAAAACTGGATGCGATGAAGGCCAATCGGCCGAAGAAAGCGAAGAAATAAGGTGGTTCCAGGCTTCCAGGTGCTTGCTGGTCAGTCCATATGGAAGAGTACAAGAATACATGAGTGAAGTGTATAGAAGTGAGCTACCGCAGTAACCCGATCACTGAGCGTAGCCGAAGTGCAAGGGTTGTTGCGGTAGTTCACTTCAAAATTCTAAAATCATGTGCTCAATAATAAAAAACCCTTTCTTAAAATAATTTACCCGTTCAGTGCTTATATTCCTTTCTCAAACCACCCAAATGATTCCTACCCGACCATGAAACTATTATTTGCGCTGACAATCATTTTTTTGACCTTGGGGTTACAAGCACAGACCAATCCGTATTTGACGGACTTGAGTGTCTTAAAAGCCATCCTGCAAAAGACCCCTTCCTACAAGTCACAAATAAAGGGCAGACAATTGGCCCTCTACAATGACCTGTATGATCGCTTGCTTACAGATACAGCAAGTAAGGTGAATAGCTACAAATATTTCTACAACCTGGCACAGCTGATTTTCCCCCTGAAGGACAATCACCTTGCGTTTTACCAGATTCCTGATTATGAAAATTTCAAAGACCAAGAGCGTATTGAGCAATTCATTGCCACAAAAGAATTCCTGGATTACCCCAAATATGTGGGCAATCTGGATTCCCTAAAATCAGCATTAGCCGCAAAACCCCTTGATTCCGTTGAGGGTGTTTTTCACTACGGCCAATTTTATTCAGTTGGATTGTTCAAGAGCAGCAGCAAAGAGTACATCGGCGTGGTACTGGAATCAGCGGTTCCCTTATGGCAAAAAGGGCAGCTTGCCATACATCTTTACGAATATGCTCCGAACTTGTTCAAAGCCATATACGGGCACCCGCTCACCAAAAACTTCATGCTTCAGCCAGTTGAAAAATATCAAAATCAGGCATTGCTTAACTCTTACTTTTACAACTCGTATGCTCAAAGTATTTATGCTAAACAATTGCCGCAAGTTGATTGGGTCAACCTGCCTAAAAATGCACCAAAGTTTGAGCTAAGAGCATTAACCGACGACATCCAATACCTAGCGGTAAGGACTTTTCAGGCTGATCGTTTGAACGCAGAAAAGTCGACAGTTTTCCTTGATTCAATCAAAAATTCCCTGACCGCCGCGAATCTCATTTTAGACTTAAGAAACAACGAAGGTGGTGCGAAGAAAATGGCCAGGAAATATGTTCAACTCATTCGTGAATACACCCAAAAAGGCAATGTTTTTATTTTGATCAATAATGGAACCTTGAGCCAGGCAGAAATACTCACTTTACACTTGAAAAAATTCAAAAACACTAAGACTCTTGGCCAAACGACAAAAGGAATGTTGAGCTACGGAAGCAATTACGGGAAACGGGAAAAATTGCCCAGTCAACATTTTGAGATTTATGTGACGGATATGAAAAACCCGGCAAAGCTGTTGAATTATGAAGACATTGGGATCAACCCAGATATTTTCCTGGATGAACACTCTAATTGGATTGAACAGGCAATCAAAATCATCCGGAAGTTGTAAAATTGTGCAACTTGGGATTATACTGGGCAAGACGCAGTAACTTCGCACGCCCTTCTTGGGTACTACCCTAAAACCACCAACATGGCAACCAATATTTCAACAATTACCATCAATGCCTCTATTCAAAAAGTTTGGGACACGATTACCAAACCTGAAGGGGTAAAACTTTGGCAATACGGCAGCGATTTGATGACCACCTGGGAAATCGGTAGTGACATCAAATTCAGCACCGCATGGGAAGACAAGGTATTTGAACAATGGGGGAAAGTTTTGGCTTTCAAACCTACCGAATTGGTAAGCTACACTTTGTTTGCCCCCAGGCCAGGAGT
>JAIXOO010000353.1 GCA_027486765.1 Saprospiraceae bacterium | reverse complement strand
CTCTTTCCTCCCGCACCCTTTTACTCCCCGCATACAACTCATACTTCAAAAACTTGCACTCCAGCTTACCATTGAACAGCGGAATCCGCCGGGAAGGCCGCAAGCCCACCGTTTTTACCGCTTCCAGATTGGAGGTGATGATCCAGGCGGAATGGCCTGCCCAGTTTTTTTTGAATGTGTCGCCGATGCCCTTGTAAAACTCTTGTGCACTTTCCAGTTCCATCCTTTCATCGTAGGGTGGGTTCATCATCAGGATGCCACTTTCGGAGCGGGGTAGTACGTTCTCGAAGCGTTCGCGACTGACCTGGACTTTGCCTTCCATCCCCGCTTTTTCGAGGTTGTAACCCACGCTGTTGACCGCTTTAAAATCGATGTCGGAAGCGTAGATGTTGTGCTGAAACACGACTTGGCCAAGGACGGCCTCTTCGCGTACTTTTTCCCACAATTTTTTATCAAAATTCTCCCAACGCATGAAGCCAAAATTCTGGCGATTGATTTGGGGCGCGATGTTGTAAGCCAGCATAGCCGCCTCGATGGGCAAGGTGCCCGAGCCACACATGGGGTCGGTAAAATCGCTGTCGCATTGCCAGCCGCTGAGCAGGATCATCCCGGCAGCCAGTACCTCGTTGATGGGGGCTTCCACACTGTCGACCCGGTAGCCGCGTTTGTGCAGGGATTCGCCGCTGCTGTCCAGGGCAAGGGTGACATCCTGGTCGCCCACGTGGAGGTTGAGGCGCAAGGTGGGGAATTCGGTATTGACGTCTGGTCGCTTGCCGAATTTTTTGCGGAACTGATCTACGATCGCGTCTTTCACCCGCAGCGCCGCAAACTTGGAGTGCCGGATAACCTCAGAGGTCGTCACCGCATCCACCGCCAGGGTATCGTCCACGCTTATGTATTCCGACCAGTCGATTTTGCCAATTTTATGGTAGAGGTCATCCTCGTTGCGCACCTTGAACTCACTGATGGGCACCAAAATGCGCAGGGCCGTACGCAACTCCAGGTTGGCGCGGTACAGGATTTCCATGTCTCCTTCAAAAAAAACGGCACGTTTGCCCGGGTGAGCATTTTCAGCCCCCAGACTTTTGAGCTCTTCTACCAGCACGGGTTCGAGACCGGCGAGTGTTTTGGCGATGAATTTCATTGGTATAAGTTGAGGAAGGTTGAGAAGGTTGAGGAAGGTTGAGAAGGTTGAGAAGGTTGAGGCTACCGCAGCGACCAGGACAAGAACATTGTCAAAATCGCTGCGGTAGCCTAAACCTTCTCAACCTCCCTCAACTTCCCTAAACCTAACTTTGTATCACTCCCACATTAAATTTCTCCACTTGCGCATTGTTCGCCGCCTCGATACCCATTGAAATGACCTTGCGGGTTTCGAGTGGATTGATGATGGCGTCCACCCAAAGGCGGGCGGCTGCGTAGTAAGGCGAAGTTTGTTGGTCGTATTTGTCTTTGATTTCGTTGAACAAGCGTTGTTCCGTTTCGGGGTCCAGCTCTTCCCCTTTGGATTTGAGAGAAGCGACCTGAATTTGCATCAGGGTTTTTGCTGCTTGGGAACCACCCATCACGGCAATTTTGGCGGTAGGCCAGGCCACAATGAGGCGAGGGTCGTAGGCTTTGCCACACATGGCGTAGTTGCCCGCGCCGTAGGAATTGCCCATTACCACACTAAACTTGGGCACCGTGGAGTTGGCTACGGCATTCACCATTTTGGCCCCATCCTTGATGATGCCGCCATGCTCGGAGCGTGAACCAACCATAAAGCCAGTCACATCGTGCATGAAGACCAAAGGTATCTTTTTCTGGTTGCAATTGAGGATAAAACGGGTGGCTTTGTCAGCAGAGTCGGAGTAGATCACGCCGCCGAATTGCATTTCACCTTTGGCATTGCGCACGACCTCGCGGTGATTGGCCACGATGCCCACCGCCCAGCCATCGATGCGCGCATATGCACAGATGATGGTTTTGCCGTATTGTTCCTTGTATTGGGTGAGTTTGGAATCGTCGACGAGGCATTTAAGCAGCTCCACTGTAGAATAAGGCTTGGAAGAATCATTGGGCATAATGCGCAACAATTCGGACTCTTCAACTGCGGGCAGAGCGGGTTCAACCCGATCAAAACCAGCCTTCGAAAAATGCCCCATTTTGTCCACCAAATCCTTGATGGTATCCAGACACACCCGATCGTTGGGCACCTTGTAATCGGTCACTCCGGAAATTTCACTATGCGTACTCGCCCCGCCGAGGGTTTCTTTGTCCGCATCTTCACCAATGGCGGCTTTGACGAGATAAGGCCCGGCCAAAAAGATGGACCCCGTGCCTTCTACAATCAGCGCCTCGTCCGACATGATGGGCAAATACGCGCCACCAGCTACACAACTACCCATGATGGCCGCGATTTGGGGAATGCCCATACTCGACATCTTGGCGTTGTTGCGGAAGATGCGGCCAAAATGTTCTTTATCGGGAAAAATTTCGTCTTGCATGGGCAGAAATACCCCGGCGCTGTCTACCAAATAAATGATCGGCAGGCGGTTTTCCATGGCAATTTCCTGGGCGCGCAGGTTCTTTTTACCCGTGATCGGGAACCAGGCACCCGCTTTCACCGTGGCATCATTGGCCACAATCATACATTGGCGGCCACGGACATAACCAATGCCCACCACTACACCTCCAGCGGGACATCCACCTTCATCAGGGTACATCTCGTAACCCGCAAAAGCGCCAATTTCCAGAAATGGGGAATCTGCGTCGATGAGGTAGTTGACTCGCTCGCGTACACTCATTTTGCCCTGGGCATGCTGCTGAGCGATGCGTTTTTCGCCACCGCCGAGTTTGATTTTATCGAAACGGTGCTGCAAACGGGCCAGTTGCAGCTTCATGTTGTCTTCGTTCAGGTTCTGGTCGATCTCTTTTTTGGTCATACGTAGCTGGTTATGGCTTGCGTGGCGCAAAGGGGCGATAAAAAAATAAGTTTTCATTTTGCCAAAGGATTAGCGCAAGTAAACGGTTCATTTCAAGTGTCTTCGCTAATTCTTTGGCCCAGAGAAAATGAAAACTCATTTTTTGCCCCACTACAAAGGTAGTT
>JAIXOO010000473.1 GCA_027486765.1 Saprospiraceae bacterium | reverse complement strand
TTTGTGACAACGTGGAGCAATTGCGCTTGTACGGATTTTTGCTGGGGGAAGAAGCCCCCGCGCAGATTCGGAAATTGAAGTATGCGCGGGGGGCGTTGGGGAAGAAGGTGAAGGTGTAAACTAGTCGTAATCATAAAAAAATCCACAGCCAAGCTACCAAGCCCGGCTGCGGATTTTTTTATCCCCAAACGAGGAACAATCAGAGGTGATCGTTCACCACAATCTCCGCTGTCTTAATCCCCTTCTTCTTAGGCGTAGTGCCAAACACATAATCCCACAAAGGTGAAGAAACGCCAAACATGGCATCCTCCGGGCTGTAGTGGTGAATGGAGTGGTTGACCCACAAAGCTTTCAGGAAATTATTGGGGGGACGGAAGATGTGTACCGAATAATGCACCAGCAAGTACATGGCATACCCCACCAGGAATCCAGCCAGGAACGAGAAGGAGTATTTGTCCAGAATCAATTCAAAGATCAACAGCAGGACGGTGGCAATGGTGATGCTCACGAAAGGTGGCATAGCCAAACGTTGTTTGTCCTTTGGATAATCATGGTGTACCCCGTGCATTTTGTATTGCGCCTCTTTTTTGGCAGGAGTGTCCCCCTCCATATGGTACACGTAACGGTGAACCAGGTATTCCACATGGGTAAAAACCAATAAACCTGTAAAGAACAAACCCGTTACAACTGGCCAACTCAGGTCCGTTTTTACGGTTGTGTAGTACAGCAAACAGGCTGAGTACACAAAAAAGATCGATACAGGAATGGCGACATGCGTACGGGTAAAACGATCAATCCACTTGTTTTTGAACAGTGGAACTGAAATATCTTCATTCGACAGGTACGCTTGTTTTTTCTCAGTCTTCATATGTTAGGTCGGAAATTTATGAATCCGCCGCAAAAATAAGCGTCGGAGTTGGAATTGTCAAGGTAATAAAAGTCACCGCTCTAAAGGTTCTAAAGTTCCAGGTTCCAAAGTTCCAGGGTTCGAGTTCCAACCCTGGAACCCTAGAACTTTGGAACCTGGAACCCTGGAACCTTTTTACAGCCCCAAAGTTTGCCGCGTCAAGCGAATGTATTTTTTGTACTTCAAACGATACGTCCGATAGTATTTGATGTAGCGATCGCGCATGGCTTCGTAGCTGTAAAAATAAGAGCTGGAGCTGCTGGTTCCTTCCGTGGGCTCTGGATGTTCGTGGTGAATCAGCGGCGGCGTACTGCCCACTGAGCCGGCTGCTTCGGAAGGTACAGATTCCATCCAGCCTTGTTGAACCATCCAGTCGTCGTTGAAAACCTTACCCAGGTACCGGGAGCCGTGGTCCGAGAACAGGGTCACAACCACATCGTTTTCGGTAAGGGTATCTGCAATTTCAAACACTGCCTGCATCGCCGAACCGCTGGAATAACCCACCATCAGTCCTTCGTATTTAGCCAGATCCCGCACTTGGAATGCGCTGTCTTTATCGGTCACTTTAATAAAATCATCCACCAACTCAAAGTTCATGTTGTGAGGGATGATGTTTTTCCCCAAACCTTCCACTCTGTAAGGTTTGATCTCGTTGGGGTCGTATTCGTGGGTTTCCCAGAATTTTTTCAGTACGGAGCCATAAGCGTCCACCCCAATGATTTTGATGTTGGGATTTTTTTCCTTCAAAAATCGAGCTGTTCCCGAAAGGGTACCACCCGTGCCCGCACAGCAGACGTAATGGGTGATTTTGCCTTGGGTTTGTGCCCAAATTTCTGGCCCGGTGGAACGGTAATGCGCTTCAGCGTTGTCCAGGTTGAAGTTTTGAGCCAGGTAAAAAGCGTTCGGCGTTTCGTGCGCGATGCGCTCTGCGACCGAGTAATAGGAACGCGGGTCGGCTGGTTCTACATCTACCGGGCAGATGACGACATCCGCACCCATTGATTTGAGGAGGGAAATTTTTTCCTGAGAGGCTTTGCTCGTTAGGGTAAGGATGCAGCGATAGCCTTTGATAGCGCTCACCATTGCAATACTGAAACCCGTGTTGCCAGAAGTTGCTTCAATGATCGTACCCCCCGGTTTGAGCTTGCCACTGCGCTCCGCTTCTTCGATCATGAATAGGGCGATGCGATCTTTGGCGCTTTGCCCTGGGTTGTAGGATTCTACCTTTGCGAATACCTTGGCTGAAATTCCCTGCGCAATACGATTCATCCGAATCAGTGGGGTATTGCCTATGGTCGCCAGAACGTTTTCGTAATGCATAAGCGCTCTTTTGGTTAAATAGTTAAGGTTAATGGCACATTATCAGGCAAGTTCACGGGAAATCGAGCACAAAAATAGTAAAAAATACTTAGTTGAATATCATCCCAATCTTTTAGTGAGCTGATTCCACAAGTGTTGCTATATTTGGCCCTGATGTAGACGCTGATTTTTGTCAGCAGTTACATTCACGCTTTCAAACCCGGTATCGAATGGACATAGGCAACATCAATGTAAAAGCGCGCTTAATCTTGTACCACAAAGGTCAGATTTTGCTGCTGAAGCAAACCAAACCCAATGGAGGCAACTACACCCTTGTCGGGGGCAATGTAGAATTGCGTGAATCAGCCCGGCAATCAGTCATCCGCGAAAGCTTTGAAGAGGCCGGGATTTTACTCAAGCCCGAAGACCTTCATTTGGTACATGTATTGCACAAAATCAAAAAACAACAGCAGCGCATCGTCATGTACTTCAAAGCTTACTATTGGGAAGGGGAACTCAAAGCCAAAGAAACCCACAAGTTCAAAGAAGCAGAGTGGTTTTACCTCGATAAACTCCCCAATAACCTGACCCAAACCGTTCGACATGTACTGGACGAGTATCGCGAAGGAAATTTTTACTCAGAGGTATTGACAAAATAAAAAATCTTGTCTAAGGTTCCCTATATTTGGTCAGACGCTACACAACTGACCAAAAATATGCAAAAACTGTACCATTTCTCGCTGCTGGGTTTACTTTTACTCAGCGTCAACCTTTGGGGGCAAAAAAAGAAAAATACGCCCCCAGTCACTGCTCCCGCACCAGTCATCACGAATACTTTTGATGCCAAAAATTTCGCTGGCCTCCGCTGGCGCAACATTGGTCCGTTTCGCGGTGGTCGCTCCAACGCGGTAACTGGCGTAATCGGCAACGACAACCTCTACTACTGCGGCTACACTGGCGGTGGCATCTGGAAAACCGAAGATGGCGGCCTGAACTGGTCCAATATCTCGGATGGCCAGTTCAAATCCAGCACCGTGGGCGACATCGCCGTGGCTGAATCTGACCCCAACGTGATCTACGCGGGCATGGGCGAGCACGCCGTTCGGGGGGTGATGACTACCTATGGCGATGGCGTATACAAATCCGTTGATGCGGGCAAAACCTGGAAAAACATGGGTTTGGAAAAAACCCGCCACATTTCAGATGTCGTTATTCACCCCCAAAACCCGGATGTGGTGTACGTAGCTGCCCAAGGAGCCTTGCATGGCCCCAGCGAAGATCGGGGCATTTACAAATCGATAGATGGAGGGAAAACTTGGAAAAAAGTCCTCTACGTTGACGAAAACTCCGGCGCCTCCAGCCTGAGTATGGATCATACCAATCCCCGCATTTTGTACGCCGCCACCTGGCAGCACCGCCGCACGCCCTGGAAGGTGGAAAGTGGAGGCCCGGGATCTGGCCTCTGGAAATCGATCGATGGGGGCGAAACCTGGAAAAAAATCAACGAGGGCTTGCCCAAAGACCTGGGAAAAATTGGCATTTCGGTTTCTCCCGTCAACCCCAACCGGGTTTTTGCCATCGTGGAAGCTGAGAAAAGCAAGTCCGGCCTCTATCGCTCCGACAACGGCGGAGAATCCTGGACCCTACTGAGCTCCGACCAAAACATCAACTCCCGCTCCTGGTACTACATGGAGGTCTTCGCTGACCCGGTCAACGCCGACGTGGTGTACGTGCTCAACGCACCCATGACCCGTTCGATCGATGGTGGCCGCACTTTCAGTACCATCCGGGTTGGCCACGGCGATACACACGATCTGTGGATCAACCCGCTCAACAACCAAAACATGATTCTGGGTGACGACGGCGGTGCCGAAATTTCCTTCAATACTGGCCGCACCTGGTCCACCCAAGGCAATCAGCCCACCGCGCAGTTTTACCGCGTCAATACCGACAACCTTTTCCCTTACCGGGTGTATGGCGGGCAACAAGACAACACTTCGGTAGTCATTTCCAGCCGCAACAATGGCTCGGATATCGGTGTCGCCGACTGGTTCATCGGCCCAGGTTGTGAAAGCGCTTTCGTCGCTTTTGACCAAAACAATCCACAAGTATTATTGGGAGGCTGCTATCAAGGCATCATCGAAGCCCTGGACACGCGCACCAACGAGAGCAAGGACGTCATGGCGTACTCTGCGCTCAACCTGGCCAACCCACCCAAAAAGATGAAGTACCGCTTCAACTGGAATGCCCCGATTGTGAGTTCGCCACACGATCCTAAGGTGATCTACCATACCGGAAACGTGGTGCTGCGCACCCGCGATGGGGGATTAAACTGGGAAAAAATCAGCCCCGACCTCACCCGCAACGACACCACCAAACAGGAGGTCGGTGGTGGCCCTTTCACCAATGAAGGGGCAGGTGGTGAAAACTACAACACCATTTATTACCTGATTGAATCCAGTTTGGAAAAAGGGGTGATTTATACCGGATCGGACTGTGGCCTCGTACACGTCAGCCGCGATGATGGCCGTACCTGGACCAACATTACCCCCAAAGACCTGCCCGAGTGCATGATCCAGTCCATTGAGGTTTCCCCTCATGATCCGGGTACTGCCTACATCTCTGGCACGCGTTACAAATTCAATGACTTCATTTCGTATACCTACAAAACCACCGACTACGGCAAAAGCTGGGTGAAAATTGCCACGGGCATCGATGCGGATGATTTCATCAAAGTCATTCGGGAAGACAAAGTCGTCAAGGGTTTGCTGTACGCCGGAGCAGAACGTGGATTTTACCTCTCCACCGATGGTGGCATGCAGTGGAATCGTTTGCAACTCAATTTTCCGATCGTGCCCGTTACCGACTTACAAATCCGCAACAACGATCTGGTCGCTTCTACCGCTGGCCGGGCCTTCTGGATTTTTGACGACCTGGGCGCTTTCCAACAGGCCAAGGGCGTGGTCGGCAGCTCGGCGGTTCATTTGTTCAAACCTCTGGCTACCCGCCGCTATAGTGGCGGCTCGTCCTACCTTTCCGGTGAAGGCTCCCCCGGCGTAGGCATGAACCCGGCAGAAGGCGTCATTTTTGATTATTACCTCAAGGAAAAAGCCGACACCAATACGCTGCGGGTTGAGATTCTGGACGCAACGGGCAAGGTGATCCGCAAGTTGAGCAACAAAAAGGACGAAAATTACAAGCGTTACCCTGGAGGACCGGCCCCAGAACCAATCTTGCCCGCCGCCGCTGGCGTGAACCGCTTTGCCTGGGATTTCCGCACCGATGGCCTGGCTGATGTACCGGGGGTGTTCATTTATGGCGACTATCGTGGGCATCGGGTCGCTCCGGGGATGTACAAAATCCGCCTAAGCCACCGTGGGCAGGTATTGGAACAAGCCGTAGAGGTTTTGCCCGATCCTCGCATCAATGTCAGCCCTGCTGACTGGCAGGCTCAGCAAAGCATGCTGCAAAAACTGGCTGAACAAATCAATAGCATCCACCAGTCGGTGCACCAATTGCGCAAAGTCCGCAAACAACTGGACGCTTACAACGAAGTGCTCAAAGACAACAAAGCGGCGGCTGATTTACTAAAAAAAGGCCAGGATCTGGTCAAAAAAATCAATGACCTGGAAAGTGAATTGGTGGAACCACGCACCAAAAACGGTCAGGATGTGATCAACTGGCCCAGCAAACTCAGCGCCGAACTCTTCACCGTGCGCGGTAGGGTAGATGTGCATGATCCCAGAATCACCCAGGGCAACCGCGATCGTTTTGCGGACTTGAGCGCAGAATGGGCCAAGCAACAGCAAGGCTTGCAGAATCTGAAGAAGGAGATTCAAGGGTACAACGAGGAGTTTAAAAAGCAGGGGATTCCGGCGTTGGTGGAGTGAGTCGAATGACGAATTTTTCGAGTGACGAATGACGAATGGGGTGGTAGCATCTGAGATTTTTTGGAAACGCAAGATTGGAGTTCCATTTTTGTAGTCTTCAACAAACCTTGATGGCAACGCTCCCAATTTGTCATTCGGCACTCGAAAAATTCTTCACCCCAACAACCTCCGATGGTAATTAATCTGCCCCAAATGATACGACAAGTGCGCCACCAAATGCAGCAAAAAGAACTGGGTTGACATTTTTCCGCCGAACACTTCCAACGGGTATTCCGCCTCTAATTGTTCGGGGCTGACCTTGCTCAAGGCCTCATCCACTACTTTGCGGGTATTTTCCACCATCTGGATGAGTTCGGCCTGGGGGACATTTTTTTGAGAAAATTCCAAGTCCCGATCCCGGATATACCCCGTTTTGCCCAATTCCCCACCGATATAAGTGTTCAAATTGCCGATCAGGTGCAAGCAGAGGTTTCCTGCCGAGTTGCTGATGTGGCCATCGATGACCCAGATCTTGGCCTCGTTTTGGTACAGGCCAATTTCCTGAGCAAGTCGCTCAAGGTCTCGTTTGTATAAAGTTTGTAAGGTTTCAAGTAACATAATTAGGTGTTTTGGAATGACGGATATTGGGCAACGCTCCAGATTCGTCATTCAAATTATTCGTCATTTTATAAGGGTCCGGATTGTGCACCTCCATCCAAATCGCCGGATTTGCCACTGGTTTCCAGCCATACTGTGCATACAAACCATGCGCATCGCTGGTAGCCAGGATCCAGCGCCGAAGCCCTTGCAATTCAGGGTGCCCCATGATGGTTTCCATCAACCATTTGGACAAACCCTTGCCGCGATGCCCATCCAGAATGTAAACATCACCAAGGTAGGCAAAGATGGAGTAGTCGGAAATGATGCGGGCATAACCCACCTGCTCCGCTCCGCAAAGGACGATAAAAGTGAGCGAGTGCTCCGCAGCTTTTTTTACCGTTTCAAATGGAATTCCGCGGCTCCAATACGATTCTTTGGACAAATACTGGTGCACGGCATGCAGGTCCAAATGCGCTTTATCCGTAGTAATGAGGTAATTGTCACGAGTGACCGAAATGTTTTCCATAAGTTGAACTGAATTGAAACAAATGTACAGTTTCGTGAAAACTATTTCCAAACTGTCTCCACTGCCACATTTCAAGTGCCACAATAGTTCCATTTTACAGACATAGTTTGATCGCTTGTATGTTCAGAGACACCATAACAATACTAACCTTGATACTGGGCTTCTCGCTGGAGCTGGCGGAGGCTTTGTCATCGCACTTTTTTCCATACTCCCTCCTACGATGAACTTTCCATCCACCAGTTCTGCTTTCCGGCAAGGCAAGGCATTGTAAAAAGCTTCGGATGGTCTTGGTTTGGATGCTTCGGACATGGTTGATTGGTTTAATATTAAAATATAAGTGACAGAACTGTTACGAATGATAAAAATCAACCCAATATTGTCCTAAACTTGTCCCCATTCATTCGCCAATATTCCCTAGCTTTCGCCCAAAACCCGCAAAAATCATGAAACTGATCGCACAAATCACCCTGTTTTTACTGTGCTCATCCATCAATTTGGCCTTTGCTCAAATCAAATTCAACACCCTTTACGAGCAGCTGAAGATTAGCAAAACCGCGCCTTACACCACAACTTTAACCCTCCAAAAAGACTCCCTTTACCAATTCATGGTCATGCAAAAGGGCATTGATGTCATGCTGGTATGGTCTGATAAAACGGGCAAACAAATCCTCGAAAAAGACTCCCCCAATGGCCGCTTTGGCTTCGAAGTTTTTGAATACAGCCCCAGCAAAACGGAGCAATACACCCTCAAAATTCAGCAATTTGAAGAAGACACCAATGCCGATCAAGGTGAGGTTAGTTTGTACATCAAAAAATACTCCAAAGCTGAAATTCGTCGTCGCAAAGCCGACCAGGAGGCCATCCTAGCCGAAAACAACAAAAATGTCCTCACCCTGGACATTGACCACTTTTGGGAGGCTTTTGACCAGCTCAAAAACTGCAAAACGACCTGGGACAGTATGCTGACCATCCAGCACCTGTACCTGGATCGCGCCACTAATGGGCTTTTGGATTTCATTGCAGCTCGCGATTTTACCCCTGATGGTTTTATTAAAGCCTTGCGCAAATACCCCAAATACTACCATTCCATTCGCCCTTATACTTACGAAACCAAAAAAGCTGAGCCGCTGATTCAGGAAGTTTTTGACCAATTCAAAGGCATTTACAACAATTTTAAACCATTCAAAGTCTGTTTTGCCATTGGGATGCACCGCACTGGTGGCACAGTTTCCAATCGCTTTGTACTGATTGGTACGGAAATGACTACCGTTGGCCGCAAGGTAGACTTCTCTGAAATGGATTGGGCTCCTAGCGATACCACCAAAGAGATTGATATCCCCAGAAGAATCAAAGGCCTGATCGCCCACGAATGTGTCCACACCCAACAACCCGAACAACTCGACAGCAATGCCATCGTTTGCCCCCAACTCTATTCCAGTTTGCGGGAAGGCGTCGCTAATTTTATCGGAGAATTACTCACTGGAACCACCAACTACAGTGCCACCAATGCTTACGGTGACAAAAATGAACGCTCCTTATGGAATGAATTCAAATCCACACTTTGCTGGCCAAATGCGGAAAAATGGATGTACAATGGCGATACTGTCAAAGACCGACCTGCCGATTTGGGGTATTACATCGGCTACAAAATCACTCAGGCTTATTATGCCCAGGCCAAAGACAAATCCAAAGCCATTGTAGAAATCATTGAAATGGACGACCCACTTTCTTTTTTGCAAAAAAGCAAGTACGACCAAAAGAAGAAATAAGTGGTGGAACACCATTTAAGCTTCCCATTCTCCCTTTTTTTTCCTAAACTTGCTTTGTATTCGACCCAAACAAAGGGGCAATAAAAAAACAAGTGCTCATTTTGCCAGAGGATTAGATAAGTAAACGTTTCATTTTAAGTGCCTTATCTAATTTTCTGGCTCAGGAAAAATGAGTATTTATTTTTGCCCCACTGCAAAGCCATGAAAAAAGAAAAATACCTGTGCATTCACGGTCATTTTTACCAACCCCCGCGTGAAAATGCCTGGTTGGAAAGTGTGGAATTACAAGATTCGGCGGCCCCTTTTCACGATTGGAACGATCGCATCAATTTCGAATGTTATGCCCCCAATACGGCGGCTCGTTTGTTGGACAATGACAAGCAGATCATCAATATTGTCAACAACTATTCGAAAATCAGCTTCAATTTTGGCCCAACCTTGTTGTCCTGGCTGGAAAAAGCCGACCCGATGACTTACCAGGCGATTATCCAGGCCGATAAAGAAAGTCGTTTGGCAGGTGGCGGCAAAGGCTCGGCAATGGCCCAGGCTTACGGGCACCTGATTTTGCCCCTGGCCAATCGCCGCGACAAAGAAACCCAAGTCATTTGGGGCATCCGCGATTTTGAACACCGTTTTGGCCGCAAACCCGAAGGCATGTGGCTGGCGGAAACGGCAGCAGATACCGAGTCGCTGGAAGTCCTGGCCGAAAATGGCATCAAATTTACCGTACTCGCCCCTCGCCAGGGCAAAGCCATCCGCAAAATCGGTGACGAGACTTGGGAAAACATCCCCTCGGATAGCATCGATCCCCGCCGGGCTTACCTGTGCAAACTGCCCTCTGGCCGTACGATTACCTTGTTTTTTTACCACGGAGGCGTGGCGCAGGATGTGGCTTTCAAAGGTTTGCTCAACGATGGCATCAATTTTGCCAACGCCATAGCTGGCTCTTTTGAAAACATCGATGCCCCGCAATTGATCCATGTGGCTACCGATGGCGAAAGTTACGGCCACCACCACCGCTACGGCGAAATGGCACTGGCTTCTTGTTTGGATCATTTGGAGAAAAATACCGACATCCAAATCATCAATTACAGTGCCTTTATGGCCAAATTTCCACCGCAGTGGGAAGCACAAATTCACGAGAACAGTTCTTGGAGTTGTGTACACGGGATAGAGCGCTGGCGCAGCAATTGTGGCTGTAACTCTGGTGGACGTCCCGGTTGGAATCAAAACTGGCGGGCCCCCTTGCGCGAAACCCTGAATTGGTTGCGCGACGAATTGATTCCGATTTATGAAAGCCAAACGGCTGGTCTGCTCAAAGATCCTTGGGCGGCGCGGAATGACTATATCCAGTTGGTACTGCAACGGGGCAATGAACCTTTGTTGCAAAAATTCATCCAGGCGCATGCCAGCAAACCTTTGACTGAGGAGGAAAAAATCCAGCTCTTGCGTTTGATGGAAATGCAGCGGCAAGCGATGCAGATGTTCACCAGTTGTGGCTGGTTTTTTGATGAAATTTCGGGTCTGGAAACTGACCAAATCCTGCAATATGCCAACCGAGCCATCCATTACGCGGAGCAAGTGGCTGGTGTGGAGTTGCACGAAGAGTTTTTGCAACGCCTGGAAAAAATACCCAGTAATGTATACGAAAATGGTGCCAGTAGTTACAAGAAAAACGTGATTCCAGCCCGAGTGGATTTGGCGCGGGTGGGCATGCATTACGCGGCATCATCCTTGTTTGAGGAATACCCGGAGTACCTGGAGATTTTTAACTACCAAATGAGCAGCGAGGAGTTCCACCGCTACGAGGGCGGCAACCAACGCCTGGCGTTCGGTCGTACCAAAGTGCGCTCTAAAGTTACCCTTTCCGAAAAACATTTCAGTTTCGCAGTATTGTACCTCGGGCAACAAAACATCATCGGCCATATTTCAGTAGATATGCCACAGGCTGATTTTGATGCGATGGAAGCCAAGTTGATTCCCGCATTTGAGCAAACCGACCTCGGTGAAGTGGTGGGGGTAATGCAGGATTATTTTGGCTCCGAACGCTTTACTTACTGGCACCTCTTCAACGATGAAAAGCGGAAGATTTTGGGCGAAATTTCTGAGCGGAGCTTGCGTGCCACTGAAACCGTTTTCCGGGAAATCTACAACGACAACTACCAACTGATGACGGGGATCAAATTGAGCAAAATCCCGGTTCCGGAGACCTACCTCACCGCAGTGAAGTTTATCCTCAATCACGACCTGGTGGCCATGTTCTCCAGTGGAAATACCTTCAGCATCCGCACTTTGAAACGATTGATTGCGGAGTTCAAAAAATGGGAAGTCAAGCTAACCAATCGTTCCAGTTTGCGGCTGAGCATCACCGAACGGGTCTACCTTGAGTTGCAGTTAATTCTACAGGAAAAAGAAAAAGCCCTGGAGCGCATGCGCCTGCTCAACTTGGTGATGGAAAACCTCAAAGAACTGGAGATGGATCTGAATATCTGGAAAGGACAGAATTTCTATTTCTCAGCTTCCCGGCAAATGAAACGCTTCCAATACTCCATCCATTGGTGGGCGGAGTGGACGAAGCTAGGGAAACATTTTGGGGTAAAGGCGAATAGTGAATGATAAGTTATGAATGATAAGTGATGAATGAAAGTCCCAAATATTCATCACTTATCATTCATAACTTATCATTTAAAAAATACGTCCCACCCAAAGCGCAAGAGTAAGGCCCCAATCACCCCTAGAAAAAACAGCCGTACAAACCCATTCCCCCGCAAAATAGCGGTTCTACTGCCCGCATAAGAGCCAATCATATTGCAAACCATCATGGGAAGAGCGATTTCAAAGCTGACGTACCCATGCCACAAAAAGAAGATCAGGGAAAAGACGTCGGCGACCACGTTGATGAACTTCGAAATAGCTGATCCAGTGAGGAAATTGTAGCCGATCAAACTCACAAAACCAAACACCAATAAACTACCCGTACCCGGCCCTACAAAACCATTGTAAAACCCACAACTCATCCCAACCAGCAGCCCATAAACTGGAATCAATTGCACGCTAACCCGAAACTGCTCCTGATGCCCCAAATCTTTTTTGAAATAGGTGTATACCGCAATGGCAACCATCAACACCAAAATGAGCGGCTTCAATACCTCTGAACTGACCAGGCTGGAAAATCGCGCACCCAGAAAAGACATGGACCCGGCACCAATGCCCCCGTACAACACCGTACGCCAGGGGATCGTTACTTTGCGGGAGTATTGCCAGGCCGCTACAGCAGTACCCATAAAGGACGCAAAACGATTGGTACCAATGATGCGGGGTACCGAAAAACTGGGAAACAGAATGAACATGGCCGGTGCCTGGATCAGTCCTCCTCCGCCCACGATGGCATCAACAAATCCCGCCAACAGCGCGGCTAAACAAGCGTAAATCATTGCTTTTGTTGCATTAGTACCTGCAAAGTTAAGAATAGCTACAAAAGCGTTACTTTTACCTTGCATTTGTCATAAAATCGCTTTATATCTGCACTTCGGCTTCGCTCAGTGCCCCTGTAAAACCCTATATCATGACACAATTCGACTGGCAAGAACAACTAAAACCAATACTGCCCCCAGAATGGCTAAGTACCCAAGGTAAGGGTGTGAAAATTGCCGTTTTGGATAGCGGCCTCAATTTGGATCACCCCGCCTTTAAACACTTTAACAAAGGCATCGGACACCGCTACAATGCCACCTTAGCGGGTGATCGTATCCTGTTTGGGGGGAATGATGATGTGAGTGAGCAAAAAACGGACAATACCGACCACGGTACCCCTTGCCTCAGCATCATCAGTGGGCTTCAGGAGGGCGTTTTTAGAGGGATTGCGCCTTTGGCAGAAATTTTTGTTATCAAAGTATCCCGCAAAGCACCGGGCACTCCCTTCGAGCTTTTTCAAGCACCAGATTTCATCAATGGGCTTAAAATTGCCAAGGCGCTGAAGGTCGATTTTGCCGTGGCTGCACTGACTTTCAGCCAAATGAAGCTGAGTGATTTTAGCATCAGCAAACCCGCGGCCAATCAAGCGATTGACGATTTTTTGGCCACTGGCACCGAACTGTTCAACTCTATCAAAAACTACCACGTATTGACCGATGGGGTTTTGCTGTCGGCAAAATACTTCCCTACCTGGCATCCCAAAGGGATCAATTGTGGCTACGTTCCAGCTGCTGATGTATTCGAAAAACTACAACAAGATACGGGTATTCATTTCTTTTGGGACAATTTCAAACCGGTCGTTTACCGGGCTTCCGGTGAATTGGAAGAAGCGGATTTGTCGACCAGTTATGCTACTTACCTTACCGCCGGGGTAGCAGCCTTGGGGCTTGCCCACCTGAAAGCTGTTGAAAAAGACAACTTCAAACCGCGCAATCGGGCGGAGCTTTTGCAGATGATGCAAAATGTAGCCAAACCCTTGGAAACCGTAGGCACCCAACCAACCCTGAGTCTGCTGCACAATAAATTGGAAATCAATTCCTAAGTAGTGGGGCAAAAATAAATGTTCATTTTTTTTAAGCCAAAGGATTAGATAAGACACTTAAAATGAACCGTTTACTCATCTAATCCTTTGGCAAAATGAACATTTATTTTTTATCGCCCCTAATCCCTAAACCAATGAAACAACTGTGCTTAGTTTTTTTAGGCTGTTTTTCCATTTTTGGGCTGTCCGCTCAATCCTTAATTGACGATGCCCTGGCGCTCAAACCTTATTTTGCACCCAGTGGCCAGCGCCTCGCGCTGCTGAACGTATCTGCCGAGGATGCCCAAAAAGTAGCCAATATCCTGGCACGCTATACCGACCAAAGCAACATTGAACTGGCATTTGAAGACAACGCCTTTTTTTCTACCGAGCGCGTGCCCAATGCCGATATCCGCATGTTGGGAGATGCGGCCAAAGGGGCTTCACCGTCTTCCTTTGTCACTTATTTTGCGGATGGTTTGGCCAAGTTTATTGCCACCCGTACCAAGCAGGAGTTGACCAATGCCTTTTTTCGGCGGTTTAAATCAGATCTGGATAATTTTCCTGTCCTCGACACGCTCTTTCCCGCTACGGGTTTATTGCTGCGGCGGATCGACACTGATATTTATTTTTTTGACAAATACATTGATGACCTGCGGATTCATTTCATCAAGGACCTGGAGCGTTTGCCCACTGGCTTGCGCGAATTGGTGGTGGCCGATCGTTCCCGTTTGCGGGCAGGAGAACGCCTGTGGATGGCCGATTTGTTGCAGGTATCCCAGATGTTTCTCGACGGCTTTGGCATCAAAGAATCCTTGGACTACCTGGCTTCGGATGAAACCCAGATGTTCAGCAAACTTCGTGAAATCAGTGGTGATACCAGCGAATTTCGCAAAGTGGCCAATCTTTCTGCCGCATTTCGCACCACCCGTCTGTTGATGCAAGCGGTAGAAGTATCACCGGAATCTGGCGCACGGGATGCTGATGAAAAAAGCCCGCCCAAGTGGATTGCGTCCGATAAACTGTACCGGGCGCTGAACGACCCTATCGTCCGGGATTTGATTTTGGGCCTCTTGTTTCAGCAAGGGGTACACATCGATTTTTCCAACAATCAGGCCGAGCGGATTCCTTTCCGGGAGATATTGAGTTCGGTTAAAAATGAAGTGCCCAAACTGGAAATATTTAAAAATGCGCTCAATGATTTGGTGACCGACTTACGCCAGGCGCAATCCAGTATTGGCGAAGTACAAGGGCTTGCACCGGATGATGACAACAAAATGGCGACTTACTACCGCTTGTTTGATGCAGCTTTTGGCGCTTTCCAGGCGGGTATGAAAATCAAAAACCTGATTGCCGTTCCCAAAAATACCGAAGACAATAAAATGTTCTTCGTCATTCGTCAGCTCAGTGAGTTGAACATGCACTTGCGCAGCAAAGCATATGGCTCGGCGGTGATCAACATGGGCAATGTGATCGACACCTTGTCGTGGAAATTGCTAATGAACAAACGCAAGAGCCTCAAGGCTGGCCAGCCTGTTGTGGAGCAATCTTCGTTCTCTTCTTATTTTTGGCGTTACGGCAGCTTTATGGCCGCAGTAGCAGAAGCCAAAAACTCTGATGAAGTTGCTTATGCCATTGACCGCATCGCCCTGCCTCCTGGCAGCGCAGCGATGAAAAAAAGCAGCGCTTTTTCTTTGATGATCAATGCTTATGGGGGCGTTAGTGCTGGGGTCGAGTTTTTGGGGCAAGGCATTGGACAAGACCGCGATGCCAAAACTTTACTGGCGCCTTGGGCACCACTGGGCTTTGATTTGAGCTTTGGTAATAAAAAGGGGAATGCCAGCACAGGGCTATTCCTGCCCTTCATCGACGTAGGTGCGCTGGCCGCTTTCCGTTTGGGTGATACGCAGTCAGCCGATGTGCCCCAACTCAAATGGAGCAACATCATCGCGCCTGGTGCCTATCTGGTGTTTGGATTTTCCAAAGCAGCACCGATCAGTTTGAGCATTGGAGGCCAGCTGGGGCCAAACTTGCGCAAGGTGAATGTCCAGGGCATTACCCTCGATGACCAGCGCGGGTATCGGATTGGTGCAACCCTGGCGATAGATATTCCCGTATTGCGATTGGTGGGAGGACAAAAATAAACCTACTAAGTTTACATTCAACACTCATTATTCATCATTCATCATTTTTTTGCCATGCCTGCATACGTCATCGTTCAAGTAAAAGTGAACGAACCTGTTGAATACGAAGTATACAAGTCGCTCACGCCCGCATCCATCGATGCTTATGGAGGGCGCTTTATCGTACGGGGCGCTGCCGCAGAAACCTTGGAAGGAAGCTGGGCTCCCGGCCGTTTGGTGGTCGTGGAATTTCCGGACAAAGCCACCGCCCAAGCCTGGTGGGATTCGGAAGAATATGCCCCCGCCAAGGCCATTCGGCAACGTACGGCGGAAACGGAAATGATTTTGGTGGATGGGTTTATCCCCGCATGGCCTTGATGCCAATGCGCAATCCTGCAATAAACATGGTCAAACCGGCAATAAATAGGGCAATAACTAATGTCGTCATGTGTGTTGGTTTTAGGTGAAGTAAAATCTACGCTGCAATCGTCTATTTGGACTAGTTGCACGTTTGATTTTTAGACAGCACGGGAAAAAGGAGGGTTGCGATTGTTAGGGTACTTTAACATTCATATAAGATTTGGCCAATAGCACGTTTAGTAGAAAATTCACGCTTAACTCCGGCATCATGAATTTAAAGGTGCTCCTGTTCAATTTACTCCCGTTTTTTATTTACTCGCAAGAAGATATTTATTCATTTGCGCTGGTTCAGGATGTTGAAGGCTTCGTTAACGTTCGATCCGATCCCTCAATCAAGAACAATGTGAAGGACACGCTTGCCACCGGAAGGGTAGTGTGGTGCTATGAAAAAACAGGAGATTGGTACTATATAGACTATGACAAAAAAGGTGCTTCTAATGATGGCTACATTCATCGTTCCAGGCTTAAGTTGATCAATAGATTTGAAAAAATTCCTGTGCATAAAGAAAGTAATGATCAAATAGTCTTTCGGAAAGATAGCCTTGTGATCACTCTGAGTAAAAAAAGCTTTGTCGCTGCTGAAAATAAATTGCAATACGCGATAAATAGCGGTACCAAGTACCTGGCGAAAATCAACGGCAAAAAAATTTGGGGTACAGACGGGAACGTCCCCAGAACACAGTATAAATCCATTGAGATTGTATGGGGGCAGCGAATGATCACCGTACCCTTCACTGAAATAACTGATCTTTATGAACCTACTTTGTACAACACCAAAATTGTTTATGACCGTGTCAACGACATCATTTACATCAGTGTGCTCAATGGTGATGGCGCGGGGGGCTATGTGGGCTTGTTTATTATAAAAAATGGGTCTTATCACAGTAGAATGATTACAATCGGCACTTAATTTGATGGTGAAATGAAAAATATTATCATTTTAGATGATTACGCACCATTGCTGAGCAACCATTCCTAAAAAACATTTGTTTAAACGAATATCTCTACTAACTTCGCACCATGAAGATCGAAGAACTGATTAAGCAGACCAAGTTTGTTTCGCCATTGCAGAAGGCCATGCTCAATCTGATCTACACCTACCATTGGCATGTGGATCAGGCAGCAGAGCTATTCAAGCCCTTGGGGATTACCATGCAACAGTTCAATGTATTGCGCATTTTGCGGGGGAAATACCCTGAATTTGTGCCAGTAGGGGATGTCAAAGCAGTCATGTTGGATAAAAACCCCGACCTGACGCGCCTGTGTGATCGATTGCAGGAAAAGGGTTGGATTGAAAGAGAGACCAATGCCTGTAACCGGCGTCAGGTTCTACTCCGCATCGCCAAACCGGGTTTGGAGCTGCTGGAAGAAATGGAGCCACTCCTTCAACAACAAGCGAAAAAAATGGATCACCTCAGCGATGAAGAAGCAGAGTTGCTCTCCAATTTATTGGATAAACTAAGAGGGTAAAATTTTTTTGCCCTAATATTTGTTTAAACAAATTTTGTTCAACCATTAAAACAACTAAAATGTCAAGTATTGAAAAAATTGCGGCTAAAAAACTGCTGTGGGCTGCGCCATTGGCTGGTGCAATCGCTGCTGTGATCAACAGTGTATTGTTCCTGATTGGCTCAGCTACAGGTTTGATCGACGCTGCGGTGTTGGTTCCTGGAATGAATACGCCCATTACGATTGGACCAGTAATTATGTCCTCCTTTATACCCAGTCTGGTAGCGGGCTTGGTGCTGGCAGGAATGAATTATTTCCTGAACAAGCCGTTTAAGGTGTTTAGGATTGTCGCTTTGATCCTGCTGATTTTGTCTTTTGCCAATCCGTTTATGGGTATCCCTGGTATTCCTTTGGGCATGGGTATTTGGTTGAATGTGATGCACGTAGTAGTGGCCGGTACGGTGGTGTATTGCTTCGGTCGATTTACGGCAAAGGCATAATGCAGTGAAGAAATGATTTACAGATTGTATTGAAAGCATTGATTTGGCTTTCAATACAATTTTGTTGTTAGCAAAAGCTTTTGAAATATAATTACCAGATTGAAAAAAATGCCTAGATTTACACAATCGATTCAATCTATTCTCTTTAAATAGAACACATATATTTTATGCTCAATCTACTTCTTGCTCAGAAAGAAGCGCAATCACCTAATCATTTATTTTTGGGCACACCAAATATTGATTAAGTGATGAGAACTCAGCCTTATGCTTTGTTATGCGGTTTTTTGATCGGACTATTTTTCTCTCTTCCCCTTTTGGCTCAAACGCTAACGCCGGAAGAAATCGCGAAAAAAGCCGCAGCCGAAAAAGTGAAAAAACTGGCCTACGTCAAAAAATACTCCTGGCTAGCCATTGAAGAAATGCGCCGAACGGGAATTCCCGCTAGTATCAAACTCGCTCAAGCCATTGTAGAATCCCGTTCCGGCACCAGCCACTTGGCCACTGAGGCCAATAATCATTTTGGCCTGAAATGTGGAAAAGAATGGACAGGAAAAACCATGCTTCGCGTGGATGATGATCGGGACGCCTATGGTTTTTTGATCGAATCCTGCTTTCAAGCCTATACTACCATCCGGGAGTCCTACATGCGCCACTCCGACCATTTGTTGAACCCCGCCAAAATGGATCGCTACGGCTATCTTTTTGCACTGGATGTGTTGGACTATCGCGCCTGGGCGGAGGGTTTGCAAAAGGGGGGCTATTCAACCAATCCTCTTTATGCCCAGATTTTAGTGCAAACCATTGAGGAATTGGCTTTACATGAATTCGATTTGCGAGCACTAAATGAAACGAATGCTGGGCGAAATTAAACAAGCCAATAAGATTTTAAAATTTCATAAGCGCATAAAAAAAAATGCCTAGTTTTACCACATCTAAATTTTTAGTATTACGTATAGATTTTATACTTATTCTACTTCCTGCTCACCAAGAAGCATAATCGCTTACTCATTTATTTCTGGACACCAAACACTGACTGAGTAATGAAAATTCAGCCTAAAGCCACTTTGTGCAGTTTGTTGATTGGCCTATTTTTCGCACCTCCTCTTTTGGCTCAATCCCTGAGCCCGCAAGAAATTGCGAAAAAAGCCGCAGCTGAGAAAGCCAAAAAACTGGCCTACGTGAAAAAATATTCCTGGCTCGCCATCGAAGAAATGCGCCGCACTGGTATTCCAGCCAGTATCAAACTGGCTCAAGCCGTTGTGGAATCCCATGCAGGAACCAGCCCCCTGGCCACTGAAGCCAATAACCATTTTGGCATAAAGTGTGGAAAAGAATGGACGGGCAAAACGATTTATAAGTTCGATGACGATCGGGATGCCAATGGATTTCTAATAGAATCCTGTTTTCAAGCTTACACAACAATTAGGGAGTCATACACGCGCCACTCCGACCATTTGTTGAACCCTGCTAAAATGGACCGCTACGGCTATCTTTTTGCACTGGATGTGTTGGACTACCGCGCCTGGGCGGAGGGTTTGCAAAAGGGGGGCTATTCGACCAATCCTCTTTATGCCCAGATTTTGATTCAGACCATTGATGAGTTGGCTTTACGGGAGTACGATTTACGGGTACTTAATGAAATGAATACTGGGCGGAATTAATTGAAGCCTATTCAAATGTATTAACAAAAATCATTGACAGTCAATTTATTCCTCATTTTGTAGGCATCTGAATGTCTGCACTTTGGTATTGGGCTAAACAAACATCCCTTAGCTCCGTGCCAATATCATGCTACATTTCCCACCCCTTCCTGAA
Organism: Saprospiraceae bacterium; assembly: GCA_027486765.1. GTDB lineage: Bacteria > Bacteroidota > Bacteroidia > Chitinophagales > Saprospiraceae > Haliscomenobacter. The sequence goes on along the minus strand of JAIXOO010000473.1, from coordinate 2,467 downwards.
AATACCCGCCTCTTTTTGCGCGATACAGGTGAAATGAGCCGGTTCATTGGTCGTTTTTTTGTAGAAGGTCTACGCCCGCGCTACGAAGTAGCAGAATTCATCCACCAGTGTTTCGCCATTGGCTACAAGTCATTGCCATTGATTGGGCTAACCGCTTTCATCATTGGCCTGGTGCTCACCATGCAGTTGCACCCGACGATGGTGTATTATGGAATCGAATCGAAGATTCCGGCGATGGTAGGCATTGCCATCATCCGCGAAATCGGCCCCATCCTCACCTCTTTGATTTTTGCAGGAAAAATTGGTTCCAGCATTGGCGCTGAATTGGGTTCGATGAAAGTGACAGAACAGATCGACGCCATGGAGGTCTCGGGAACCAACCCCTTCAAATACCTGGTGGTAACCCGCACTTTTGCTGCGATGATCACCCTTCCTTTTCTCGTTCTCATTGCCGACGCCATCTCGCTGTATGGCTCGTATTTGGGCGTCAACATTTACGAAAACCTGAGTTTCCACCTCTTTTACGAAAACATTCTGGACTACCTCTTTTTCATTGATGTTTTGCCAGCTTTCATCAAAACCTTCTTTTTTGGTTTTGCGGTGGGGATCATCGGTTGTTTTAAGGGGTATTATTCCACTAAAGGTACCGAGGGGGTCGGTCGCTCTGCCAATTCGGCGGTAGTGGTATCTTCCGTGGCCATATTTATCATTGACTTGATTGCAGTACAGATCACTGATTTGTTGTAAGATGAAAAAGCCAAACGATACAGCTGTGGCGGTTATTCGCATCCAGAACCTTTGCAAGTCATTCGGGACCAACAAAGTGCTGGACCAATTCAACCTGGAATTGTACCAGGGTGAAAGCCTGGTGGTGTTGGGCCGCTCTGGCTCGGGTAAGTCGGTGTTGATCAAATGCATCATTGGTTTGATTGAACCGGATCAGGGCAGCATCGAGGTTTTGGGGCAAAATGCATTGGCATTGGACAATGTTGAATTGGATAAAATGCGCACCAAAATTGGCTTTTTGTTTCAAAGCAATGCCTTGTACGATTCAATGACGGTGCGGGAAAACCTGGAATTTCCGCTGCGTCGGCACTCCATCAACCTGAGCCAGGAATCCGTGAATCAACTGGTGATGGAAGCACTGGAGAGTGTAGGCCTGGAGCATACCGTGGATCTCATGCCTTCCGAACTCTCCGGCGGCATGCGCAAACGCATCGCCCTGGCCAGAACCCTGATCCTCAAACCCGAAATCATCCTCTACGACGAACCTACTACGGGCTTGGACGCCATCACCAGTCTGGAAATCATCTCCTTGATGAAATCCATCAATGAGCGTTACCATACTTCCTCCATCATCATCACCCACGACATGAAATGTGTGAAGCTGGCCGCCGATCGGGTAGCCATCCTGATTGATGGAAAATGTTACACTGAAGGGACTTACGATACACTGCGGCAGTCAACTGATGAAAAAATTCACCCATTCTTTCAATAAATTAGGTATGAAAACGCAACACACTGAATCGCTAAGACTGGGCATCTTTGTACTGGGTGGACTGCTCGTGCTCATCCTTACGTTGTACATGATCGGTAAAAACCGAGGTATGTTTACCGACAGTTTTGTGCTGAAGACCCACTTTAGAGCTGTCAATGGATTGATATCCGGCAACAACGTGCGTTATGCCGGGATAGAAATCGGAGCGGTAGAAAGTGTTGTTTTTTTGAATGATACCACCATTGAGGTGAACATGAACATTCAAACCAAAATGCGCGACATCATTCGGCGCAACGCAAGGGCCAGTTTGGGCACCGACGGTTTGATTGGCAACCGGGTGGTCAATATCCTGCCAGGATTGGGCAATGCTCCTTTTGCCAGGGTGGGCGATGTGTTGCCCTCCCAAGAGGAAGTGAGCACCGACGCGATGTTGCGCACACTGTCTCACACCAATGAAAACATTGCGGTCATTGCCGAAGACTTGCGCGTCACCGTACGTCACGTCAGCACCAGCGCACAATTGACCCGTTTGTTGGACGACTTGTCCTTGAGCAACGAACTTAAAGCCTCGTTGGTGCACTTGCACGAGACGACGGAACAAAGCTCAGCCTTGATGTCTGAATTGACCCGCGACTTTGCCAAAGCGACCAAAAATGAGGGAACCCTGGCGACCTTGTTCACCGACACAACCCTGGCCGGACAGGTCAAACAAACGCTGCAAAACATTCAAACCGTAGAGGGGAATGCCGAACGTTTGGTGCAAAATCTGGACAAGGTCATTTCTTCAATTGATAAAGACCTCAATCAAAACAAGGGAACGCTGGGGGTATTGTTGAAAGATACAACCCTGAGCAATAGCCTGCGGCATACGCTCAATAATGTGGAGGAGAGTACGGATGCGCTGAAGTTGAACATGGAGGCGTTGAAGCACAATTTTTTGTTTCGGGGGTATTTTAGGAAGATGGAGAA
>JAIXOO010000123.1 GCA_027486765.1 Saprospiraceae bacterium | reverse complement strand
ATGTACGAAATGCTGAACAAGCTGAATAAAAATGGGATGATTGGTAACGTAACCGCCAATTATGAGTTTTCACCAAAACTCGAATTGCAAATTCGCACCGGCTTGGATATGTCCTTTGAGTTTCACTCTCAGCAACGTCCATTCAGCATGACGCGTTACCCTCGCGGGATGTACCGCGAACAAAACATTTTTAGTCTGGAATCCAACTCCGACGTTTTGTTGACGTACAAAGACACTTATGCGTCGTTGTTCAACGTAACTGCCTCGATCGGAGGCAACGCGATGCGCCAGACCTATGATTTTGCTGGATTGTATGCCGATCAGTTGGCTCAGCCGGGTATTTATCAGATTTCAAACAGTTTGGACCCTGCGGTAGCTGACCCGCTCAAGACCAAAAAAGCCATCAACAGTTTGTATGGTAGCGCCCAGTTCTCTTATGCTGAAAAAGTCTTTATTGACGTAACTGGCCGCAACGACTGGTCGAGTACCTTACCTTTTGAAAACAACGCTTTCTTCTATCCTTCAGTCAGTACCAGCCTTTTGCTGAGCGAAATTTTCCGCTTGCCTAAGGCAGTGACCTTTGCCAAACTGCGGGCATCCTGGGCGCAGGTGGGCAACGATACCCGTCCTTACCAAACAGCACGGTATTACGATCGGATCTACGGCAACAGTTTCACCAATCCAAGCCAATTGTTCAACGCCGATTTGAAACCAGAGATCACCTCCAGTTATGAGTTCGGTTTGGACCTGCGTTTGTTCCGCAACCGCCTTGGTTTGGATGTAGCTTATTACAACAACGAGAGCCGCAACCAAATCCTGTCAATCCCGCTCGACCCCGTGTCTGGTTTTTCGAATGCCCTGATCAATGCAGGGTTGATCAACAGTGTGGGGGCTGAGGTCAAACTCACCTTGAAACCCATCGCCAATCCTGGATTCAGTTGGACTTCTACTTTGCTGTGGGCCAGCAACCGCAGTTACGTTCGTGAATTGGCACCGGGCATTTCCAACCAAATCATTTATGCCCACAATACCAACGTGACCATCGAAGCACGGGTAGGTGGCCGTATGGGCGACATGTATGGCCGTGGCTTCCAGCGCTCACCGGATGGGCAAATTGTGTATTCCAGCAATGGCCTGCCCGCTCCACTCGATCCGGTGGCCAAACTTTGGGGCAATGCTTTTGCCGACTGGAAAGGCAGCATCATGAATGAATTTACGATCAAAAATGTACGCTTCAGCATCTTGTTAGATGGCCAAATGGGTGGTGAAATGTACTCACAAACCAGCCACAAAAACAACACACTCGGTAAAACCAGGGTAACCCTGCCCGGTCGTGATGGTGGTTTGGTCGGTGCAGGCGTGGTCAAACAAGCAGACGGGACTTATGTGCCAAATGCCACCAAAATCGCGGCCAGTGCTTATTACGACAACTACTACCAGATCAGCAATGCCGAGACCAATATTTTTGATGCCACGTTTTTGAAAATCCGCGAAGTACGCCTCGAATTCAGCCTGCCCAAAAGCTGGTTGGAAGGCATCGGCATTCAAAAAACATCCATAGCCGTGTATGGGCGTGACCTGTTCAACTTCACCCAGTTCCCTGGCTTCGACCCCGAGAGTGGAAACCTCAATGGCAGCACCTTGACACCGGGAGTGGAACTGACCCAGTTCCCTTCTACCCGCACCATGGGCGTCAACCTCACCTTTAAATTCTAAAATCGACAATCATGAAATTTGTTAGCAGAATATCATACATTTTTCTGGCACTGTGCATTGCCTTCAATGCTTGTACCGAGGGGTTTGAAGCGTTGAATCTCGACCCTAATCGCCCTAAAGACGTCACACCTGGAGTGTTGCTGGGCCAAATGCAATACCGCTTTGTCAATGCCAGTATGCAGGCTTCACGCAACTTCACGCATGAGCTGATGCAAGTAGATGCACCTCGTGCAAGTACCAGCGGCCAAGGGCTTCATCGCTACGTGGTGAATCCTGGAGCCGGGGTGTGGACTTCATTTTACACCCTGATGCGCGATGTGGAAGACATCATCTCCATCTCGGATCGCTTGAAAGAAAACAACTACAAGGCCATTGCGCTGGTCTACAAAAGCTGGGGCTACTCCATTTTGACCGATTTGTACGGGGATGTACCCTATTCTCAAGCTGTTAAGGCGGAAGATGGTATTTTTGAAGCCAGTTTTGATGCGCAAAAGGACATTTACCTGCAAATTTTGAAAGACCTCGAAACGGCCAATGGCTTGTTTGACGACAGCAAAATCCTGACTTTTGGAGGCGATCAGGTGTACAATACGAACGTTTTGACCAGCGGCAAAAACGTGGGTATTCAGCGCTGGAAAAAATTTGCTAACTCCCTGCGCTTGCGCCTTTTGCTACGCATTTCCAAACGGGATGGCGAAGTCAGTGCCACCGAGCAGATTAAGGCGATTTTAGCCGATCCTGCCAAAAATCCAGTGTTTGTAGCCAATGCGGATGAAGCCATTTTCCGTTACCCCGGTACTTTTCCTTATTTTAACCCCTATTACAATGCCCGTACCCTGGACTGGCGTGAGGGCACCTATTTTACCGAATTTTTCATCAATAAACTCAATGCCGACAAAGATCCACGCCGGGCGGTGTGGGCCACAACGGTTGCGGTGAATGGGGTGCAAGTTTACCAGGGCATCAAAAGTGGTTACCCCAGCACCACCGAATACGTAGTTGGGCGCAATTCCAGCTATCAGGATGCGCTCAAGACTTCGCCGCTACTAGGGGTAATGATGACCTATGCAGAGCTGGAATTCATCAAGGCTGAACTTGCGCTGAAGGGATTCAATACGGGCAAAACGGCCAAAGTTCATTACAACACCGCCATTGGCGCGTCGATGGTGCAATGGGGCACTACCTTGCCTGCTGATTTTTTGACCCAGCCGGGAGTATTGTATGACGAGGCACTTAGCGTAGACAAACAGTTGGAACAGATTATGTTGCAAAAATACATTGCTTTCTTATTTGTGGACTATCAGGCCTGGTTTGAAAAACGGCGGACTGGTTACCCTGTACTGCCTCGTGGTACGGGTATTCCTGCGGAGAATAAATTTCCCTCACGGGTACCTTATCCCACCTACTTGCAGTCTCAAAATGCTGCTAACCTCAATGCTGCGGTAGCCAAAATGGGTGGCGACAACAGTGATACCAAGGTTTGGTGGGAGCAATAGAGTTGATTTTTTCATAACGCCGGCAAATGATCCCTTTTGCCGGCGTTACAATTTTAATGATCATGAAAAAACTGTTCGT
>JAIXOO010000383.1 GCA_027486765.1 Saprospiraceae bacterium | reverse complement strand
TTGGCACGTCGGGCTGTGGCATAAGCTGCCAGACCAAAGAGCCCCAAGCAGGAGATAAAGATAGCCAGTCCCGTAAAGATGCCAAAAAGTTTGGCCATGCGGTCTTCGGCTTTGAAGAGTGTATCAAAACTTTCGTCCAAAAAGAAATATTCAAAGGGTTTATCGGGGCAATGTTTTTTGTACAGTTTCCCAATCGCAGCCATGCTAGCCTGCACATTGGCTGTTTTTGACAATTGCAGGTACAAAGTTCCTTTAAAATCTTTACCTACGATCGACATAGCCAATGGCGCTTTTTGATTCAGACTCATTTCGCTGAAGTAAAAATCGTTCAACACACCGACCATGGGTTGTCCCAAAATACTACCTACTTCACTGGCCTGTGCCAGGGACGTCACCCCCAAATCTTTGGCCGCCAAGGCATTTAAGACCAGTTTACCCTCCCAGCCAGCCGTATTTTTTAAGTCAGTAGGCGGAATTTTCCAGGTCAATCCCAACATATCGATCAAGCCTGGGTCAATCCCAATGGTATGAAGCGGTACTTCTTTTTTATTGATCGGTGAGGTGACGAAAAAAATCGAATTGTAATCTTTAAACAAAGCCAAAGAGGCACTGCCCGTTTTTTCGATTCCATTCAATTGAGAAACCGCGTTGCGAAAAGCGTGGTAACCTTCTGCCGAGGGCGTTAGCATCATGATCTGATCCTTGTTCATTCCCAATTTACGCGATTGCAGATAACTGAGTTGCTGTTGGGCTACCAAAGCGGCAATGACCAATACAATCGAAGCCACAAACTGAAACACGGTAATGCTTTGGCGAATGTGTATGCCCCCTTTGCTGCTTTTTAAAAACTTACCTTTCAATACTTCTACTGGCCGAAAAGCTGAGAGTACCAGTGAAGGATAAGCGCCCGCCAGCACAATACAAGCCAGCATCAAGCCCAACATTGGCAGTATCACGATCGGGCTCAGCATAAAGGCCGCGTCAATCTGAAGATCCAGTCGATCAAAAAAGATGGGCCGTAGTAAAAAAGCCAGACCAAATCCCAATACAAAAGAGAAGCAAGTTACCAACACCGATTCTCCATAAAACTGACCAATCAATTCCCCGCGAAATGCGCCCAATGCTTTGCGCACCCCTACTTCCCGCGCCCTTTCATTGGCACGAGCGGTCGTCAAACTCATGTAATTGAGCAGGGCCAGTAAAATGATCAACAAGGCTACGCCTGCAAAAATGTATACGTTGCTGATGCCTCGTGCCTCACCACTGGTGTTTTCCCCCATGTGGAGATCGGTGAGTGCGGAGAGCATGAACTTGTTGCTTTTTATTTCTGATTCTGATATTTTGCCCCGTCGCATCAGTTTGGGAATGTTGTTCAAAATTGATTTTTGGATGGAAGGATTGGCCAAATGTAGATAGGTCTGAAAAGAACCCAAGCGCACCACATTGTCCACTTTGAGCAAGTCCTCCTTTACCTCAGGATTGAGCAATTTCTGAAAAGCAAACAAGGATTGCAAAGGGGCAATGATGTCATAAGCCAGCGTAGCATTCGACGGTGCGTTTTTGATGACGCCACTGATGACAAAATTCAGGCCATTGTTAAGTGTCAAGGTGCGGCCTAGTACGTCACTATCCCCAAAATATTTTTCAGCAATGGATTCACTTACGACTATTTGACCTGGCTGTTCCAGCGCAGTGTTGGGATCACCATGCAAAAAAGGAAAGCTGAATACTTTGAAGTAACTAGGATCGGCTAGGACAAAACGTTTTTCGTAAAAAATATGGTCAGCGTCACTTTTAAACGCTAGTTTTTCATTGAAGGAAGCATGCATCCGTACAAAGTCCTTCACGCCAGCTGTACTTTCTTTGAGGGCTGGCCCCATGTAGGCCGACATCCCGGTACCTTGCATTTCCTGTTCGCCAAATTTGAAGGTAACCTTCACGCGATAAATGTTGTTGGCATTTTTATGAAAACGATCAAAACTCAACTCGTGGGCCACAAAAACCAAAATCAGCATACTCACCGCGATGCCTACGGCCAGGCCACCAATATTGATTGTGCTGTAAAACTTGTTGCGCCAGAGGTTGCGGATGGCAAATTTGAGTTGGGTGTAGAGCATGGTTTGATTCGTTTGTATTGGCATTCAAAAACCCACGGTTGGAGCAAGCGCCTTTGCCTGCTCCCAACCTAGAGCGAATTGCAACGAGATTAGTATGAAACAACAGTCAGTGTAAAATTCTTACAAGAGTCGGTGTCGGATGTAATACTGGATTAAAGTCACAGACCGTGCCAATTTTACAATCATCTGAAGGTCAGTTTTTAAGAAAGATTTTTACCGCAAAATCATGTTCACATCTGGACAGTTTGTGTCCGATTCCGAACACACAAACCCAACGCTTAGCAAAACAAATTGGATTTGGCCATGCCCGAATATTTCCTAACTTAGAGGCGACTCAAAATCCTGTATCATGTCGCTCTCCCGTCGCCAATTTTTACAAAATACTGCCCTGCTTGGAGCTGGACAAACCCTGTATCCCTGGCTCGAACCTTGGGCCGATTTTAAACGCCATTTCAAGATTGGAGCCTGTGATTGGTCCCTCGGCAAAAGTGCCAATATTGAAGCTTTTGAACTAGCTAAAACCATCGGCTTATCCGGCATTCAAGTCAATTTGGGGAATTTAGCCAACGACCTGCACCTGCGCCAGCCTGCGCTACAGACTCAATATCTGGCTGCAAGTAAAAGTACTGGGGTCAAAATCAGTAGCCTGGCCATCAGCGAGTTGAACAACATACCGTATAAATCCGATCCCCGCACCGAGCAATGGGTAGCCGATAGCATTGATGTAGCCCGGGCATTCGGCGTACGCGTCGTGTTGTTGGCTTTTTTTGTCAAAAACGACCTGCGCAATGACCCTGAGGGGATCCAGGAAGTGATTAAAAGATTGAAAAAAGTAGCGCCGAAAGCCGAACAAGCTGGCGTAACCCTCGGTATTGAATCTTATCTTACGGCCGAAGAACACCTGCACATCATGCGTGAGGTAGGCTCTCCGGCCATCAAAGTTTTTTACGACTTTCGCAATGCCGCTGATGCAGGCAACGACATTTATACCGAACTCAAAACCCTGGG
>JAIXOO010000321.1 GCA_027486765.1 Saprospiraceae bacterium | reverse complement strand
TTTGTGACGGACGCCGATATTATGTCCATGGCCGATCCCGATGACGCCAATGGCGATGGAATTTCGGGGGTGCCCAATTGGATCAACTTGCGCGGATATGTAACACCCCGTGCAAACGCGATGGTTCAAAATGGTCAACACATTGGCCGTTTTGGTAAAAAAGCTGCGACTTACGACCTCTTGCAACAAACGGCAACGGCCTACAATCAAGACATGGGCATTAGCTCCAATTTTGAACCCTATGACACCTATACTGGTCATGAAATGGACCATGAAGTGTCCAATCAAACCATTCAGGACGTAGTTTTTTACTTACAAACGCTCAAGGTGCCAGTTCCTAGAAAAGAAGACAATTCCGAGGTAAAGGCTGGGAAACAGCTTTTCCAAAAAATCCAGTGTGCGAGCTGTCATCGCCCCGAACTCAAAACGGGCTACTCACCCATTGCGGTACTTTCATTCAAGACCTTTCAACCTTATACCGACCTGCTTTTGCACGATATGGGCGCTGCGCTCAACGACGGCTACACGGAGGGCTCGGCGACAACTGCTGAATGGCGCACGCCCCCGCTATGGGGCTTGGGATTATCCAAAAACTCCCAGGGTGGTAAATATTTTTTGTTGCACGACGGGCGAGCCAAAAGCATCGAGGAAGCCATCTTGCTGCACGGGGGTGAAGCCCAAAATAGCAAAGCCCTGTACCAGGCACTTTCGCCGCAGGAAAAACAACAATTGATTCAATTTTTAGAAAGCTTGTAAACCGATGGAAAGACGAGACTTTATCAAAAAATCCTGCCTGACCTGTGCAGGCCTGAGTTTGTCCACCGCATTGATGCAAAGTTGTAGTTCTGCATATGTAGTAATGGGGAGCATTGAGGACAATCGCATTGCGTTGAAAAAATCCGAGTTTTTTTACCTCAAAAAGGAAAAACCCATGATCCGGGAATGGGTATTGGTGAAAACCGAAAAAATCCCGCTACCCATTGGCGTGTATCGCTTTGATGACCACAAATATGCCGCGACCTATCTGGAATGCGCCCATCAGCAATGTGAAGTTGAACCCGAAGGTGACCACCTACAATGCCCTTGTCACGGCTCCGAGTATTCCAATACGGGCAAGTTACAAAAAGGACCCGCCGAGGCTGATTTAAAATCTTTTTCCCTCACTACCGACGAGGACAACATCTATATCCTGTTGAAATGAAGTCACAATTCTACCTGACACTCTGTTTCTGGCTCTTTGTTGTGCTGGTAATACAGGCGCAAAATGACAGCACATTTTTTAAAAGAATCACCAGCGATTCTTCCAAAAATCAGCTCAATCTGGATGCCGTATACAACCGTCCGTTTTTGCAAGCAGGCAAAACACCCGTGGCAGTGGGCGGTTACGTAGAAAGCAAAGTAGAATACCTACAAACGGATGGCGTTTCGGAGGGCTACCAATTTCAGATGCAACGCATGACTTTGTTTGTATCTTCCTCCATCCATCGGCGCATCAAGTTTTTGTCTGAAATAGAATTTGAGGAAGGCACCAAGGAAATCAACATCGAGTTTGCTTCCCTGGACTTACAATTCAATCCAATGTTCAACCTGCGTGGTGGCATTTTGATGAATCCAATTGGTGCGTTCAACCAAAACCACGATGGCCCCAAATGGGAATTCAACGACCGACCTTTATCTGCGACCCAAATGTTGCCGGCCACTTTTAGCAACGTGGGTATGGGAATCTGGGGCAAATACGCCAAAAAGAACTGGATTTTTGGCTACGAGGCCTATCTGACCAACGGTTTTGATGAGCAGATCATCAACAATACCGAGAACAAAACCTTTTTGCCTGCTTCCAAATTGAACCCTGACCGCTTTGAAGAAAATACCAATGGCCGCCCCCTATTTACAGGGAAAATCGCCCTGCGCAATCGCAAGTTTGGCGAAATTGGCCTGTCTACTATGCAGGGCATTTACAATAAATTTGTAGATGATGGGTTGATCCTGGATGAAAAACGCGCTATTCGAGTTTGGGCCATTGATTTCAATACCACCCTGCCCAAATTGAATACCTTCATCAATGGAGAATGGGCCTGGGTAGCCGTAAATGTGCCAGAAACTTTTACCCAACAATATGGCAATCGGCAAAGTGGCGGTTTTATTGATATTGTACAACCTGTTATCAAGCGCAAAATTTTTGGTTTTGACAATGCAGTCGTAAATTTGGCCTGCCGCCTGGAGTTTGTGGATTGGAACATTGGTACTTTTAAAGAAACAGGTGACCCCATCGAAGATAAAATTTGGGCAATTGTACCCGCTCTTAGTTTCCGGCCTTCGGCTCAAACAGTGCTGCGCTTAAATTATCGGTACCATGCACAGACAGATATTTTGGGCAATCCCGCCGCTTTGACGGGTGGTTTTCAATTTGGTTTGGCTAGTTATTTTTAGAAGTTGTTTGAATTTTAACAACTCATTAACAACTAAATAAAGCAATTGAGTGCAACAAAATGCAGCATCTAAGCATTTTATTAGTATCTTTGCAGAAGAATTCACAAAGAAGAGTATGCTTAAGTTTTTGCACATCATTTTGGCGCTCAACGTGCTGTTATCCACCAGCGGGGTAACGGTATTCGAGCACTTGTGCCAAATGAATGGCAGAACAGTAAGTATTTTTACTCAGCCTAAAGGATGTTGCAAATCCAAAAAGGTTCTACAAAATTCCTGTCAAAAGGCGGCGTGTAGCCTCAAAGGTCATCACCACGGCTCCTTATCTAAAAAACCTTGCTGCGAGGATAAGTCACAACTCCTCAAATCAACTCCTGAGGGATCTACCCCGAAGATTGTTACCCTTGATTTCAATTTTGACTTTATAGCAGTCAACTTTTTGCCTTCTATTGTATGGACAAATACGATTACCCCAACCAGCCAAAAAGCACTCCGCTTCTACCTGTATAAACCACCTCCTATGGTGACCGATATTCGGGTGTTTATACAGTCTTTCCTTTGTTAGATCATTCCTGCTCTATTTTGCCGTTCTGGCAAAATCCAAAGCCAACCCGGCTTTAGATACACCTATTTTTCTTTATCCTCAAGATCAGCCGCTACTTATTGCTTTGCGCAATATGGCCAATGATATTCTAAATTTTTCAGCAATGAAAAAGTTATTGATGGCTAGCCTATCACTGCTTTTTGTATGGGCTTGCTATGCCCAAACACCAACTAAAAAAGCAGACTTTAAAGTCCCTACGGCAAGCCCAGATGCTACTTTTACCCAACATTTCGGGGAAAGTGAAATCAAAGTTTCTTATGGTCGTCCCCTTGCCCGCGGGCGTAAGGTTTTTGGCAACCTGGTTCCTTTTGATAGTTTATGGCGCACCGGAGCGGGCGATTGTACCACAATTGAACTGTCAGAAGAGGTCGGTTTTGGTGGTAAAAAAATGGCTCCGGGCAAATACGCTCTATTCACCATTCCAGGCACCGAAGAATGGACCATTGTCCTCAACAGTGATGTAAGCTTGCATGGAGCTTTTGGGTATACCGCTCAAAAAGACGTACATCGCTTCAAAGTGAAGGCGCACAAAACTGAACGTTTCTACGAGATTTTCACCATCGAAATCAATGATTTTGCAGCGGATGGAAGTGCTTCTTTGAATTTGATTTGGGAAAATACTCAGGTTAAAATTCCACTGATTACTACTTCCGATGAGAGAATTATGACCGAGATTCGCCAAAGGCTTTTGGAGAACAAGGAGCAGGACGCAGACTTGCTCTTCCAGGCTGCCAATTATTACTACACTACTCGACGTGATCTTAAGCAAGCGACTACTTGGGTATCAGCAGCCGAAAAACTGGATGTAGAAAACTTTGCCATTCCTAATCTTGCTCAGAAAATTTTTGCGGATACAAAACAGTACAGCTTGGCCATCGATGCGGCCAAACGAGCCATTGCTTTGGCCGAAAAGCAAAATCGTACCAGCGCGGTAACCAGTTTGAAAAAACGCATTGCCGAATGGCAACAGCTACTGAAATCCAAACCATAATCCTTGGGTAAAACCCAAGTTACATTCCTTGAATCACCAAAATTTATTAACCATGAAACTATCACATTTTTTAGGGACATTTCTGTTGTTGAGTGCTGTTTTTTCTTGCAAAAAATCAGAACAGCTCAATATTGATTATCCCGCAGCTTTTGTCGTGAATGGAGCTTCCAATAACGTGGTGGTAATTGATTTAAATACCGACCTGAAGACAGGGACACTCGGCTTAGACGGTGCTACCTTTCCTCACCACGTTTACCTCAGCCCCGACAAATCTCAAATCGCCGTGGCCATCACTTCTACCGATTTGAGTGCCGGTCATGGTGGGCATGGTACAGGAACCGCTGCCTACCAGGTAATCATCCTTGATACAAAAACTGGCGAAATACATCACTCTATTGCACTGGATAAGTTGCCCCACAATGCAGCCTATTCTCCTGATGGCAAAGAGCTATGGGTGGGACAGGCGGACGCTGCGCAAAGCAAAATTTTGGTATTTAATACTTTGGATTTTTCACAGAAGGCAAGTATCAATGTGGGAAAAGGACTTTCTGAAACTACCTTTTCTGTAGATGGTACCAAGGTTTATGCCGCCAATACCGACGACAACACCATTACCATCATCAAAGCTACGGATAAATCGATCCTGACTACTTTGCCTGTAGGTACAGCTCCAGTTGGCGCTTGGCCTGCTGAGAATGGCAAAATGTATGCCGATAATGAAACCAGCAAAACAGTATCCGAGATTGATGTGGCTACCAACGCCATTACAGCTACCATCAACCTGGGCTTCAAACCCGGCTACGTAGCCTACAGCGATCACCACGCAGAATTGTGGGTGAGTGATGCGGATAATGGCAAGGTGGTTTATTTCAAGTTAGTGGCTGGTAAATGGACAAAAGAGGGCGAAATCAGCACTGGAGCCGATGCTCATGCCATCGCTTTCAACGCGGATGGTACCAAAGCCTTTGTTACCAATCAAGGTGCTGGTACATTGTCCATCATCAAAATGAGCGACCATACCAAAATAAAAGACATTGCCGTGGGTGATATGCCTAATGGTATTGCCCTGAATCTCTGATTATTATTCGTCAATCTGGCTCCGACTGAGTACAGTAGGTAAAACAAAGCTTTAAACAATCAATTGTATGAAAAACGGATTCATCGCAAGCTTGGTTCTTGCACTTTCTTTTGGCTTGTTCAGTGCTTGCCAAAATTCAGCCTCCAAAACACCTGTAGAAACTGTTGCTGCTGGGGTGAAATACATCTGCCCCATGAACTGTGAAGATGGCAAAACTTATGATAAACCTGGCTCCTGCCCGGTTTGCCATATGGATTTGGAAACGATGAAAGCAGAAGTAGAAGCCAATAAAGCTGAATATTATACTGCTTTTACAATTAGTCCTTCTCAAATAGAAGCGGGTAAATCGGGCATGATGTCTTTTACGCCCAAGATCAAAGACAACGATGGAGCCGCTGTTCCGCTGGATTTGGTGCATGAGAAAAAAATGCACTTGATTTTGGTGAGCGACGACTTGTCCTGGTTTGATCACATTCACCCCGAATATTCAGCTTCAGGTAGCTATGACATCAAAGTGTTGGCTAAAGGGGAGAATTTCACCAATGGCCGTGGACACAATGAAACCCGCTTTGAGGGTGGTGGCAAGTATTGGGCTTTTGCTGATTTCAAACCTACTGGTGGCTTGAATCAGGTCAACAAAATTGAAGTAGATGTGGCAGGGGCACCCGCTAAGGCGCTTAGCTTTCCGCAAGCAAAAATGACTACTTCGATAGATGGATATTCGCTGACGATGGAAGCAGGTCACTCCGGCACTGGCCTTGTTTCGGGTAGCCAACAACACATTCCTGTTTCCATCAAACAAGCAGGAAAGGCGGTTGACCCCGCTACTTTTGAAAACTACTTGGGCGAAAAAGCGCACCTGGTTATGATTGAAGTGGATTCCAAGGAATATGTACACACCCATCCAGCAGTAGAAAATGGTAAACTGGATGTGCATACCACTTTTGCGAAGCCAGGCACTTATCGGGGTTGGTTGCAGTTTCAAACGGCTGGCAAAGTCCACACCGCCGATTTTGTGATCAAAGTTCAAGAGGGCTCAGAGCACGCTGAACACGATGGCCATGCAGGTCACTAAAAACAACAATACGATTTTGAATCACCAAAAAATTCAACCATGAGAATTTCCATCATCCTGTTTTTCTCTTTCTGTTTTGCACAGCTTGCTGTGGCTCAACAGGCCAATACCAGCAACGACAATTTGCAAACCGCCCAATTCAAAGTTTTGGGCAATTGTGGCATGTGTAAAAAGACCATCGAAAAGGCTGCCTTGGGCGCCCAGGCTTCTACTGCCGTATGGGATGTTAAGACGGATATGATCAGTGTCTCTTTTGATGGCAAAAAGACATCAAAGGAGGCCCTCCAAAAAGCCATTGCTTTAGCTGGTTACGACAATGCTGGCTACAAGGCCGATGATGAAGCATACAAGAAACTGCACGGTTGCTGTCAGTACGACCGGACAGGTGAAGCAGGCGGAACTAAATCATGTACCGCCAGCGATCAGGAGCATTAAGATGATTGTACCATAAATTTTTATTTATGTGTTGGGTTCCGGGCCATAGGTCCGGAGCCTTTATCCCTTCCCTATGTTGAATCGAGTTATCCAATTTTCTTTACAGAATCGACTGTTTGTTGTTGCTTCTGCGGCACTTTTGCTGGTGTGGGGCACTTGGACTACGGTACATTTACCCGTTGATGTGCTGCCCGACCTCAATCGACCTCGCGTGACCGTGTTTTTGGAAGCAGGTGGGATGTCTCCTGAGGAAATAGAAGTACAGGCTGTTTTACCCATCGAAACGGCGCTGAATGGCTCTCCAGGGGTCGAGGTGGTACGCAGTAGCTCCTCGCGTGGGATTGGACTCGTGTTTGTAGAGTTTGATTGGGACGTTGATTTGTACCGCGCCCGCCAATTGGTGGCAGAAAAACTCAGCACCGTACCCCTACCCAATGGGATTGTACCCGTGATGGGGCCAATATCTTCGGTTATGGGGCAAATCATGTTGGTTGGGGTAACAGCTAAAGCCCCCAAAGGTAAAACCATCGACCCTGAAAAGGCTGCGGAGATTCGCACTTTGGCTGATTTCACCATTCGCCGCCGCTTACTGGCCATCAAAGGGGTTGCACAGGTGATTCCCATCGGTGGAGACCGCCTGCAATACCAGGTACTAGTGTCTTCAGCAAAGCTCAAACAATTCAACTTAACCCTCGAAGACGTTAACTTGGCTTTGGAAAAGGCCAACCTGAATTCCACTGGAAGTTTTTTTAATCGCTATGGTTCGGAGGTGTTGATTAGTTTGCTGGGGCGGGCAAAAAACCTGGAGGATTTACAACATACGGTTGTGCTCAATCAAGGAGGTAGCCCTGTACTGCTGAGCCAGGTGGCAGATGTGCAGTTTGGCGCAGCCATCAAACGGGGCGACGCTTCAATCAATGCCAAACCTGCGGTAATCCTCACCGTTGAAAAACAACCTGGTGCCAATACCGTTACTTTAACCGAAGACATTGAGCAGGCACTGGAGGAACTCAAAGTTTCTCTCCCCTCCGATATTGAGCTCAATCCAAAGGTCTTTCAACAAAAAAACTTCATCGTACATGCCCTCACCAATGTGGAAGAGGCACTGCGCGATGGGTTCATCCTAGTGATCATTGTCTTGTTTTTGTTCCTGCTTAATTTCCGCACAACCATCATTACACTTACGGCAATTCCACTGTCTTTGGTCATCACAGCATTGATTTTTAAATGGTTCAATATTTCTATCAACACCCTTACGCTAGGTGGTTTGGCCATTGCTATTGGCGAATTGGTGGATGATGCCATTGTGGACGTAGAAAACGTATTCCGGCGCTTGCGCGAAAACAAAGAGTTGGAAAACCCTAAAAATCCCTTGCAAGTAATTTACGATGCCAGTAGTGAGGTACGCAATTCGATTGTGTACGCTACCATTATTGTGGTACTGGTCTTTTTGCCGCTCTTCCAACTTCAGGGCATTGAGGGCCGAATTTTTGCCCCGCTTGGTATCGCTTACATTACTTCTATTTTGGCCTCACTTTTGGTATCACTTTCTGTTACTCCAGCACTCTGCGCCTACCTATTGCCCCAATCCAACTTGAATGAAGGCAAAGAGTCTGCTTTGGTGAGATGGCTCAAAAAACAGGATGTAAAACTCCTGCACCTTGGTTTATCTCATCCTCGGATGGTGCTCGGCTTTGCTTCGGCATTGGTCGTAGCAGCTTTGCTGGTGGCCATGCGCTTTGGCACTGAGTTTTTGCCCCCTTTTAACGAAGGAAGCTTTACGGTCAATCTCTATGCCCCCGCAGGTACTTCTTTGGAAGAAAGCAATAAGATCGGTGCAGTTGCGGAACAACTCATGCTCAGGGTAAAGGATGTAGAATATACTGCTCGCCGTACGGGACGTGCGGAGTTGGACGAACATGTTGAACCAGTGAGTAACTCTGAAATTGAAGTGGAACTAAAGGAGGATGCGCGGCCACGTTCCGAAGTAGTGGCGGACATTCGACACCAGTTGGCCAATCTGGCTGGGGTTTCTGTAAGCATCGGCCAGCCTATTTCGCATCGCCTCGACCACTTGTTGAGCGGGGTAAGGGCACAGATTGCCATCAAAATTTTTGGGGAGGATCTTACGGAGTTGCGTGCATTGGCTGCCCAGGTTCAAGGGGTGGTAAAGGGTATCCCTGGAGCGGTTGACGTTCAGGTTGAACGCCAGGTCTTGGTTCCTCAACTCACCATTCGCATCGACCGCCAGGCTTTGCAACGCTATGGCATGCAAACGGGCGAAGTTGCTCGCGATCTGGAGATTTTATATGGAGGGCTGGTGGTTTCTCAAATTTTGGAAGGTCAGAAGACCTTTGACCTGGTCTTGCGCGCAGTGGCTGAGGATCGGGAGAATTTGGAGAATATTCGCAACACGCAAATCCATACTCCTGAAGGCCTGCTCATTCCACTCAAAAGTATCGCGCACATCGAATACGAAAAGGGTATCAATACCGTCAGTCATGAAAACAGTCAGCGGCGAATCATCGTCTCTGCCAACGTTCAAGGCCGAGACTTGGGAAGTACGGCCGCAGCAATTCAAAAGGCAGTTGGGGAGCAATTGAAAATGCCCCAAGGGTATTTTTTGGAATACGGTGGACAGTTTGAAGCCCAAAAGGAAGCTTCTCGACTCATCGGTATATTAAGTGTTTTTGCACTTTTAGGTATCTTCCTGGTCTTGTATGCCCATTTTCGTTCTTGGCGCATTGTGCTCCAGGTCATGCTGAATGTTCCCTTAGCGCTGGTCGGTAGTGTCATTGCAGTATGGTTGACCGGGGGTACTTTTTCGGTAGCTACCCTGGTGGGCTTTATTACCCTAACAGGGATTGCTTCGCGCAACGGAATCATGATGATTTCGCACTACTTGCATTTGATGGAACACGAGGGAGAAAAATTTGATCAACACATGATCATCCGTGGATCATTGGAACGTTTGGTCCCCGTGTTGATGACCGCACTGGTTGCTGCACTGGCTTTAATTCCGCTTACCCTCGATGCCCAGGCTGCGGGCAAGGAAATTCTTTACCCTGTGGCTACAGTGATATTGGGTGGTTTACTTTCTTCTACCCTCTTGGACATGATTGTTACCCCCTCGGTATTCTGGCTTTGGGGTGAAAAAGCAGTCAACGACTATTTTCAAGGTAAGCGCCAATCGGTCTCTTTAACTCAAGATAAGCATTGATTATGAAAACCTGGTTTTGTGGAATAATTCTGTTTTGCCTTTTGGCTTTTGCTGGCCATGCTCAGACCGATGCCAACGCTGCCGTAGCTGCTGCGCTACGCAGTAATCCGCTGATCAAAGCCGCTACACTCGAAACCGAGGCTAAAAAATATGCTGAAAAAAATGCGCTCCGTTTACCCAATCCCGAGGTAAATGCAGAAAGCCCTACTGGCGAGTTTTACGCCATTGGCATATTGCAATCCTTTGAATTTCCTACCGTTTACAATCGACAAAAAAAGGTGGCGCAAGCAGAAACAGCTTTGGCGCAGGTCGGCCAAAGGGTGAGTGAAAACGACCTGCGTTTTGCGGTTCGGTCGCTCTACCTGGAAACACAAGCTACAGAATTCCTGGCACGGCAATGGGCTCAACGCGACAGCTTGTACCAGCTGATCAATGGCACTGCTCAACGACAATTCTCCGCTGGTGAAATCGATTTGTTACAAAAAACTTTGGTAGAAAATGACTTGGGCACAATTCACCAGGAGCGCCTAAGTGCTGAACAATTGCTCAATGCGCTCAGGCAGCAATTGGCTACGCTGACGGGTATAGGGCAATTAGGCGCTTTGACCACACTAAGCCTGGATTCGATTCCGCCAAACGTTGTGCAAAATGTTACCGGCAATCCGAACTTGGCTTTTGCTCAACAATCGGCTCAATTGGCCAACCAACAGCTTGAATTGTCAAAAACGCAAGGATTGCCCAATTTTTCAGCGGGTTACCTCAACCAGGGTTTGCGGAGCACTCCACTCGACTACCGCTTTAGAGTGACCATTGGTGTTCCCCTTTGGGTTGGGCAGTATCGCGCTGGGCGACAAAGTGCCGAAAGCCAGGCACAAGCTGCCCAAAGTCGAGCTACAGGCGAACTGCAAACACTTAACCTTGAATTGTTTCGAGCACAAGCAGATTGGAACACAGGTTTGAACCAGGCACGCTATTACGAAAGGGAGGCCTTGCCACGTAGTCGTGCCATTATTGCTACTGCTACCCGCATGCGCGAGGCTGGTCAAATAGACTACCTCACTTTTTTACGTACCCTCGACGAAGCTTTTACGATCCAGCGTGAATATGTTGCGCAGCTTCAAAATGCCAACTTGTCCCGCATCAAATTACTTTATCTCGCTGGCCAATGAACATTTATTTTTGCTTGCCCCACTACTAATACCAAGCTTTTTCATCTTTTTAAATCAGCAGTCATGAATTCGCTTTCGCTTTATCTACGCATATTTTCAGTAGTTCTGCTTTGTCTGAGCAGTGCTCCACTTGCTTTTTCGCATGGAGACGCAATTCCTACGGATCCTGGGGTTGCCAAAGACCATTTTACGGTATATGGCCAATCCGAACGGTATGAACTTAGCCTTTACTACCCCGAGTTGAAACCCGGCGAAGATGCTCACCTGCGCTTATTTGTGGCCGATTACCAAAGCAACAAACCAATTGATAAGGCTTCACTAAAAATCAGCAATGCCGATGGCAGCGCTCTAAATGTTGAGGTCAAAGCCATCGCCCCAGGAGTGTACGAATTACATACTAAATTTCCTGCGGTCAAAACTTATAACTTGAATGTCCAAATTAATCACCCCAATGGAGCGGACTTAATTGGTATTCAAGGCTTGCAGGTGGGCAAAGCCCTCATGCTTGCCGAAGAGGCAGCAAGTAACGATGCGTCTGGTATGTCCACGCCCTGGTTATGGTTGTTAGGCGGTGTAGCACTTGGTGTGCTGTTGATGAGTTTGATTAGTCGCCGAAAACGTATACTTACCATTGTGCTTTTGCTGTTGAGCGCTTGGTTTACCATGCCAAACACAAACGCGGTCTTCGCCCATGGAGACGAGGAACATGGCCCCAGCGCAGCTGGTGGAAGCAGTTTTGGAACGGCAGTATACACACCTAAAGAAACCCAGTTTTTGTTTGAGATCTTCACCCAAGCCATTGCCATCGGTGATTATCAATCGGCTGCCACGGTTTTTGGAACGATCATTCCTGCTTCCGAAGGTTTAGGGGTAGTGGTAGCTCCGCAGGCTGGTCGGATCACTAAAGTGAATGTTAAAGTAGGTCAAAAGGTAAATGCAGGTCAGGTTTTGGCCATCATGCGTCAAAACATTGGTACGCCTGATCAGGTTGGAATTGTGGCCAATAATGCTGGTTTAGCCGTGCAGATCGAAACGGCTAAAACCCGCCTTGCCGCTGCTAAGCGCGAGTATGAACGCTTGAAGAAAATTGAAGACATCGCGGCTGGTCGGGACATACAAGCTGCAGAGGCTACTTATAATGCGGCTTTGGCTGAATTACAAACACTGGAACGCCAGGCTGTGGGTGCCAATACTTCTGCCAATAGCCGTACTATTACGCTGCTGGCACCCATCTCAGGCGTGGTGGGTGCTTTTACCCTGACACCCGGTTCGGAAGTCGTCGCTGGGCAGGCTTTACTGACTGTAACCAATTTAAACAAGGTATATGTAGAGGCTCAGGTTTTTGATCGCGATATTCCTTTGATTCAGGCAAATAATGATTTTATGGTCTATCGCTCTACTACGGAACATAAAGCGGTCAAAGTACGCCTGCTCTCTCCAGCACAGTCCATGAATGCCAGCAACCAAAGTCAACGGGTGCTTTTTGAAATGGATAACCCTCAAAATGAGTTCAAAATTGGAGAGTTTGTTACCGTCAAAGTGCTGAATCAACAACGCAGTCGTCAGCTTACTGTGCCCAACTCGGCGCTGACTGAAATCAATGGCCGATCGGCTGTCTTCATCAAACACGCTCCTGAGGAATACGAATTGGCTTATGTCCAAACGGGTGAAGATGATGGTACTCGTACCCAGATCCTGAAGGGACTGGAAGAAAGCAATAAGATTGTTATCAACGGAGCTTACGAAGTAAAAATGATGTACCTAAATCAATAGGGTATTTGCACTATTGATATTTTTTCATATTTAAAATAATAAACATGAAAACGCTACTGTGTGCTGTTATTTTACTACTTGCTGGGCAAATGTTGTTGGCTCAGCCGATGACGGATTCTAAAGGCCACCGAATCCTTGATTACAAAGGCCGAGTCTACCTGGAAAGTATGAAGTTGGGAAAAATCACCAAAGACAGCATTGTCAAAAATGCCCAGGGCAAAAAAATCGCTTTCGTTCGACCAGGTGGAATACTAGTGGATGAAAATGGAAAAACGCTTGGACAGATGGGCAAAGACGGAAAAACTTACTACAATGTAAATGGACAATTGGTTTTTAAAGTCAAAGAAAATACAGACTCTGAAACCTGCGACATTCTGGATGCCGAAGGCAACGTGATCGGTAATGTGCACAACACGTATAAACCTTTGGTTTGTGCTATGCATTGCTTTATGAATGGCATGGATCCTCGGACGCATAAAAAGGTCAAGTAATGATTTTTTGATGAATGGTATAATCGTATTGTATTACAAATACTTGCGATTATACCTTCGGCTTGGCGCTATAAATACGATGAATCAAAATCCTGCTATAAGGCAAGTCTTGCTGTCATTCCTATTCTCAGCGATGGCGGAAAGAATTGGCTATCAGGAAGCTGTTCTTTAAAAATGCCGCCAATAAATGTGCACAAAACTTTGTCATGGTTCAAAAAATAATTGAGCTGGCGTTACAAAACAAGTTGATGGTATTGATGATCTCAACTGCTTTGTTCGCATATGGTCTTTACTCCATCCAGAAAAACCCCATTGATGCGATTCCTGATCTAAGTGAGAATCAGGTCATCGTTTTCACGGAGTGGATGGGACGTAGCCCTCAGGTCATCGAAGATCAAGTTACTTATCCTTTGGTGAGTAACCTGCAAGGTATCCCACAGATTAAAAATATCCGTGGCACTTCGATGTTCGGGATGAGTTTCGTCTATGTGATTTTTGAAGACAATGTAAACACTTATTGGGCCAGAACTAGGGTCTTGGAGCGACTGAACTTTGCACAACGATTGTTGCCGCAGGGCGTAACGCCTTCATTGGGGCCGGATGGAACAGGTGTTGGACACATCTTTTGGTACCATTTGGATGCACCAAAAATGGACCTCGGCGAACAAAGGGCTTTGCAAGATTGGTACGTCAAATTTGCCTTGCAAACTGTTCCCGGAGTGGCCGAAGTAGCCTCTTTTGGTGGCTTTGAAAAGCAATACCAGTTGGTCATTGATCCGGTGAAATTACAGTACTACAATATTTCACTGATGGACGTCATGAATAAAGTCAAAGCGAACAATAATGATGTCGGCGGCAGGAAATTTGAAATGGCAGATATGGCCTACATCATTCGTGGCCTGGGGTACATCAAGAACAAGCAGGATATAGAAGAGATCGCCTTGAACAATTACAATGGTATTCCAATAAAGGTAAAAGACATCGGCAGAGTACAAATGGGTGGAGACTTGCGCCTTGGAATTTTTGACATGGACGGCCAAGGCGAGGTAGTAGGCGGGATTGTTGTGATGAGGTATGGCGAAAATGCCAATAAGGTGATTGAAGCCATTAAAGAAAAAATGCAAGAAGTGGAAAAAGGACTGCCAGAAGGTGTGACCTTTAAAACCTCTTACGACCGCAGTAGCTTGATTCAAGAAGCAATAGCATCCGTAAGAGGTACCCTGATTGAAGAAATCATTACCGTTTCAATTGTAGTTCTCCTTTTCCTTTTTCATTGGCGAAGTGCCTTGATCATCATCATTCAATTACCCATTTCTGTTGCGGCTGGTTTTATTTTCCTTGAATTATTTGGCATCTCTTCCAACATCATGTCTTTAACGGGCATCGCCCTGGCCATCGGTGTTGTAGTGGACGATGGTATTGTAATGGTAGAAAATGCTTATCGACACATCAGTGAGGCCCAGTCAGAAAAATTCAATTCAACGCCTAAAGTGTGAGCATGGCAAACTGGTTCAAACAAAAAAAAGACCCACTAACTGCTGAAGAAAGGGTTGCAATCATTGAAAAATCTTCTCAGCAAGTTGGTCCGGGGGTGTTCAATTCCACTATCATTGTGGTTGCTTCATTCCTTCCGGTATTTCTGTTGACTGGCATGGAGGGCAAACTCTTTCATCCACTGGCCTGGACAAAGACATTCATTCTGCTGATTGATGCAGTTTTGGCGATTACCCTTACTCCTGTATTAATTACTTTTTTTCTGAAAGGAAATCTGAAACCTGAAAGCGCCAACCCCATCACCAGAACTTTGGAAAAAATCTATACGCCCATATTGACTTTGTGTTTGAAGTGGCGCAAGACGACCCTGCTGCTCAATATTGCTGCTTTGGCCGCCGGTTTTTTGATGCTAACCCGCCTGGGCTCGGAGTTTATGCCTCCATTGGATGAAGGCTCTTTGTTGTTCATGCCTGTTACTTTACCTGATGTTTCCAATTCTGAGGTTAAGCGATTGTTACAAGTGCAGGATAAATTAATTCGCACCGTGCCTGAGGTTGCTCATGTATTGGGCAAAGCTGGGCGGGCAAATACGGCAACGGACAATTCTCCCATCAGCATGATCGAAACCATCATTCTGTTGAAACCCAAAAATGAATGGCGGGAAGGTTTAACCAAAGAAACCATCATCAATGAATTGAACGCCAAAATGCAAATACCTGGAGTGACCAACGGATGGACGCAACCCATCATCAACCGGATCAACATGCTTTCTACGGGCATCCGTACCGACGTAGGCATCAAAGTATACGGCCAAAACCTGGATAGCATCTATTCCTTTGCTCAGACCATTAAAAAACACCTGGAAGGAATAGATGGGGTAAAAGATTTGTATGTGGAACCCATCACTGGCGGAAAGTACATCGACATCATCCTCAAACGGGACGAGGTTGGCCGCTATGGGTTGAGTGTAGACGATGTAAATGTAATCATTGAAAGTGCACTCGGTGGGATGAAGCTGACCACCACCATTGAAGGACGTCAGCGTTTTTCGGTGAATGCACGGTATGGGCAAGACTTCCGCAATAACCTCCAAGCCTTAAAAAGACTACAAGTGCAGACCATGAATTTTGGCCCTATTCCTTTGGAGGCAGTTGCTGACATTCAACTTAGCAACGGCCCACCCATGATCAATTCCGAAAATGCTATGCTGAGAGGTACAGTGTTGTTCAACGTGCGAGAAAGGGATTTGGGCAGTACAGTACAGGAGGCCAAAATGAAATTGGACCAGATGCTGACCAAACTCCCTAAAGGATATTTTTTAGCCTGGAGCGGACAGTGGGAAAACCAAATCCGCGCCAATCGTACCCTGAAAATGATCATCCCTATCGTACTCAGTATCATTTTTATGATATTGTATTTTACTTATCATTCCGTTAAAGAAGCCCTGATCACGATCATTACAGTACCATTTGCACTCATTGGTGGGGTATTTATGGTGTACTTCTATGGAGTGAATTTATCTGTTGCTGTTGCAGTTGGCTTTATAGCGTTGTTTGGCATGGCTGTAGAAACCGCTATGCTCATGACCATTTACCTCAATGAAGCTATGCAAAACATGGTTAAAAAACATGGCAACTCCAAGGCAACGCTCACCCCGGCAATCATCCGATCCTTTGTCATAGAAGGCTCTGCCAAAAGATTGCGGCCTAAACTAATGACTGTGTCGGTCGGATTATTTGGCTTGATTCCAATCCTATGGGCCAGCGGAGTAGGTAGCGACATCATGCGACCCATTACCATTCCTCTGATTGGAGGGACAATTAGCTCGACCATTTATGTTCTACTGATCACTCCAGTGATCTTTGAAATGATCAAGGAAAGGGAATTGAATCGAAATGGCAAAATTGAATTGATCGATGTCAAAGAATAAACTCTTACTGCTCTTACTTGCGCTTGGCTTTGGAGCAAGTAGTTTTGCGCAAATCGTGAAACTGGACGCTATCATCGACAGTCTCATTGCATCTCACCCAGTGGTAAAGATGTACAACCATGAAATCCGCTCAATGGATGAAGCGGCTAAGGGTGCACGAAGCTGGATGCCACCACAATTTGGTTTAGGGCAGTTCATGACTCCCTACAACGTAGGGCTTTGGCGCAAAAATGGCGACATGAATGGTATGGGCTCAGTTATGTTTTCCGGCGAACAAATGTTTGCCAACAAGAAAAAACTGGACGCTGATGAACGCTATATGAAAACCATGTCTTCGGTAGAAAAAGAAAAACTAAACGCCTCACTGAATGAGCTGATCAACGACGCTAAACAAGCTTACTTCGAATTGATCATTTTGAAAAAAAAGATAAAAATTCTTGAGCAAAATGAAAAACTCTTGAATTTCATGATCAAGAATGCGGAAATACGGTACAAGAATGGCCTGGAAAAAATCAGCGCCTATTATAAAGCCAAAGCAGCCTTGGGCAATTTGTTGAACATGCGGCTGATGTTTGAAAATGATATCCAGGAGAAATTTGTGCGCCTTAATGTACTCATGGGCAAAAATGAAGTGCGGGTTTTTGAAGTAGATACAACCTACCTATTGAAAGACTATGCAGGAATCGTTTTCGACAGCACACTGTTTTACAATAAACGCAGCGACATCAAAGCCATTGACAAAGACATCAACCTGATCCATTTAAAGCAGGAAACGGAAAAACAAAACCTTAAGCCACAATTTGGCATTCGTTACGAAAATATGATTGGTTTTGGTGGCCAACCTATGTTGTATACCCTCATGGGCATGGTCAAGGTGCCGATGGCCAAATGGTCCTCCAAAATGAGTCAAGCCAACATTGAAAGCCTTAAATGGAAGGTCAACGCCTTGCAATCGCAAAAGGAAATGATGGTCAATGAATACAGCGGCATGGCCCAAAGCATGCGGAACGAAATGGAGTTGAAGAAAAGACAACTTAAACTCTACGATGACAACATCATACCGGCTTTAAGAAACAATTACAAAACCATGCAATTGGGGTACGAGCAAAATACCGAAGAACTGTTCATGCTTTACGATGCTTGGGAAACTCTGTACATGACGCAATTGGACTATACCGAATTATTGAACCAGGCGCTCCAGATGCAAGTCAACCTTGAGCGAGTTATGGAAACAAAATAGGCTTAAAATGTATGGTCATGAAAAATGAAAAAAGATATTTCGCGTCCAATTCCAATATTGCTCGGCCTTTATGGTTTGCCTTGCTTGCAGCCTTGCTGGCTGCAAGCTGTACCAAGAAAGACTCTCCTGCTCAACATTCACACCCTGAGTCAGTCGAAATAGAGTACACTTGCCCCATGGATCCTGAGGTGATCAGCGACAAACCAGGTTCTTGCCCGATTTGTAAAATGGATTTGGTGTTGAAACAAACTGCTGCAATTAAACCAGTTGAAAAACCTGAGGCAAAAGAGGTCAAACTTGAAGCCTTACTCAGTCCAACCAATGAATTTGTGGTGTCGAACATCCCGGTTACCAGCCCCCAAAAAAATGCAGAGCAGATCGAAATAGAAGCCTTGGGAAATATTGCCTACGATACAAGACAAGTGGGCAGCATTTCTGCCAGGGTGGCTGGCAGAATTGAAAAACTGTATGTGCGTTATCGCTTTCAAAAAATCACCAAAGGACAGCGACTGCTAGATATTTACAGTCCGGAATTGATGACTGCTCAACAAAACTTGCTATTTCTGCTGAAAAATGATCCTAGCAATATCCCATTCATTGAAGCAGCCCAAGAAAAACTGCGCTTGCTTGGTTTGAACGACGAGCAAATCAAGCAACTGACCCAGTCGGGTAAACCTTCGCTGACGATTCCCATTTACAGCAACTACACAGGACATGTTCATGAAGCTGCCAATGGCAGCACTATGCCCGCTAAGTCCGGTGCGATGAACGATCTTTCTCTGCTCACAGAAGAGCTTACACTAAAAGAAGGAATGTACTTACAGAAAGGCGAATCCATTTTTACTGTGTACAATCCAGATCGCGCTTGGGCCATCTTGAGCATTTATGGAGAAAGCCAAGGATTGGTAAAAACGGGTAACCTGGTGCAAATCACGCCAGAAACTGCTCCAGAAAAAGCGTTCGGCGCTTCCATTGATTTCATCGAACCCTTCTTCCGCAACGACAGTAAAACTTTAAGCGCAAGGGTTTACTTCAACAATAGCCAGTTGAAAATTCCCATTGGCAGCCAAGTAAAAGCTACCATTACCGGAAACACGAAAGCTACTTATTGGTTGCCCAGCTCAGCAGTTCTGTCTTTGGGACTTGATGCAGTTGTCTTTCGAAAAACCCAAAGTGGGTTTAAAACCCTTAAGGTTACAACTGGAATCAGCTACCAGGATTACATTCAAGTACTAAACGGCATCAGCAGCAGCGATACAGTAGCCATCAATGCACAGTACTTAATGGACAGCGAAAGTTTTATCAAGATAAAAAAATAAACATGCGACGCATCGCCATAACTATATCATTGCTCTTGTTGCTGGTAGCCTGCCACAACCAAATGGAAACTCCCCAAGCTACTGATGTCTATTACACCTGCTCCATGGATCCACAGGTGGTAGCACACAAACCAGGTAAATGCCCCATTTGTAAAATGGATTTGACTCCTGTAAAGAAAAAAACGGGCAAAAACAACGATGAAATCGAATTGAGCGAGCAGCAAATCCAACTCGGCAATATTCAGACCGATACCATCCGAAATGGTGCAATTGACGACCAACTGCTACTGAATGCAACATTGAATTTTGACCAGATGAAAACTTCTTCTGTGAATTCAAGGCTGAGTGGTAGAATTGAAAAATTGTATTTTAAGAACATTGGTGATTTTATCAAAAAAGGTGATCCCTTGTATGACTTGTACAGCGAAGAATTGAACAATGCCAAACAAGAATATTTACTAGTGTTGGAGCAACGTAAGGAATTTGTTTCCGAAACGGTCATGGATTTTGAGCAATTGCTGCAAAGCGCCAAAAACAAATTGCTACTGTGGGGCCTCTCCGAAGCTCAAATTCAGCACTTGGCCAAACAGAAAAAAACTACACCTACTACCACTTTTTACAGCACTGTATCAGGCTACCTGACTTCACTGGAAATTCAAGAAGGGAGTTATGTGATGGAGGGAAGTACAATGGTTAAACTGGCCGATTTATCCACGCTGTGGGCAGAGGCACAAATGTATACAGCTCAATTCTCCGCACTAAACCGCAACAGCATTGCTACAGTCCAAATCCCCAATGCAGACGGTAAAGAAATACCAGGGAAGATCGAGTTTGTAAATCCCGAAATCAACCCGGATACAAGAATTAACTTGATTCGTGTTTCTATTCCCAATCCGGACAATCAACTCAAACCGGGCATGCTTGCTTATGTATCGCTGAAAAGCCCAGCTCGGAATACCCTGTCTTTGCCAATTGATGCAGTTATCCGGGATGGAAAAGGAGCAACGGTGTGGATACAAACTGACAATCGAATTTTTAAAAGTGTAATGGTACAAACAGGCCTGGAAAGTGATGATCGAATCGAAATTACTTCCGGCTTGAAATCAGGAGATATCGTAGTGATTTCAGGGGCTTATTTGTTGCAAAGTGAATACATTTTCAAAAAAGGAGCAAATCCTATGGCTGAGCATGATATGAGTAAAATGTAGTTCTTGAGTGAAAATAAAACGTGTCCGGAATCAGTGAAGAGATTGCAAGCGATGGATTTTACTGAGTGAAATGGATATACCTAAATCAACGGAGTATAAGCTCTTTGATGTTCCTTCATATTTAAATTGACAATCATGAAAAAGCTATTTTGTATTGTTGTTTCGCTGCTTGCTGTGCAAATTGTGTT
This sequence comes from Saprospiraceae bacterium, assembly GCA_027486765.1. Lineage (GTDB taxonomy): Bacteria > Bacteroidota > Bacteroidia > Chitinophagales > Saprospiraceae > Haliscomenobacter. Next base: position 16,489 of record JAIXOO010000321.1, on the reverse strand, counting down.
TGCTCAAATAACAGTGCCCATTCCAGCTACCTTGGAAGGAAGCATCTTTAACCTAAAAGTACAAAAAGGCACTTCAGAAATCTTCCCCGGACAACGTACCAACACCATTGGGTACAATGGTGCACAGTTAGGGCCTACCCTGATTTTGCAGAAGGGCGAAACGGTGACGATTAATGTAGACAATCAACTTGATGATACTACTACGGTTCATTGGCATGGACTACACCTATCTCCTGCCAACGATGGAGGCCCACACACGCCGATTATGGCTGGCAATACCTGGTCTCCAAGCTTTAAAGTAATGGATCAAGCTTCAACTTATTGGTACCATCCTCATTTGCATCGCAAAACTTTAAACCAGGTTGTGAAAGGTGCCGCTGGTTTTATTATTGTACATGATCCGGCAGAAGCCTCCTTGAATCTACCGCGTACCTATGGCGTTGATGATGTTCCTTTGGTTTTTCAATGGAAAACTTTTGATGAGTCTAAGCAAATCGTGGAAATGGATGAAGTGGATAATGAAGTATTGGTAAACGGGGTTTTAAAAGGGGCCACCCTTAATTTGCCAGCTCAAGTTGTGCGCTTGCGCTTGTTGAATGGCTCAAGCCACCGATATTTTAATTTTGGGTTTTCCAATAACTTGGAATTTAAACAAATAGCTGGTGATGGGGGCTTGCTGGATGCCCCAGTAGCGATGACTAAACTAATTTTAGCGCCTGGTGAACGGGCTGAGGTTTTGTTAGACTTAAGCAAGTCATTGGGCCAAAAACTGCTCCTGCAACACTTCGGTACAGAATTGCCTATGGGGTATCCCGGTGGAATGATGATGATGATGGGAAGTACGGAGAACATGATGGGGCCGCTTGATGATACCGACTTTGACCTAATGCAAATCCAGGTACTTGCTCCAACACCTAATGCCATTGGCTCTATTCCTCCTGCCTTGATCACCAATACCCCTTTGTCAAGCAATGGTGCGTTCAATCGCGACCTGACCATGTCTGCACGGCCTCAAATGAGTATGACCAATTTTTTTCTCAATGAATCAAAATTTGAGATGAATACCATCAACTTTAAGGTTTCAAAGGGTGCCGCTGAGGTTTGGACACTAACCAATCAGACGATGATGGCTCATCCTTTTCATCTACATGGAAATTCATTCTGGGTAATTTCGGTCAACAATCGCAAACCTGCGGCAAATCTTCTCGGGCGTAAAGATGTGATTACAGTTCCACCCATTAATGGTGCGGTAAAAATCGTGGTGCGCTACGACGATTTTAGCGACTCCGTCACACCATATATGTACCATTGCCATATCCTGAGCCATGAAGACAATGGTATGATGGGACAATTTTTAGTCGCTCCTTTGTTGAGTGGTACCCATGATAACTTGAGTAAAGAAAAACTAAAGTTTTACCCAAATCCTGCGGATAAAATGCTGGTATTTGAAATTTCAGAGAAGTCCCTTGAAAAAGCAAAGTTTCAAGTTATAGACGTGATGGGTAGAGTGGTGTTAGAGCAACAAATACAAGTCATCAACGGCCAGGGTAATATTCCAGTTGAACAGCTTATACCAGGTACTTACACGGCGAACATGTTCTTGCTGGGTAAATTGTATGCCGGAGTTTTTATAAAACAATAATCTTTTCAAGTACGAGATCATGATTAGTAGTGGGGCAAGACCTTGTTTTTTAATTGTCTTTATTGTAATGACTTATGGATTCAACATCCTGTGGCCATATCAATGTGCATTTGCCCAAACACCAACTAAGCGCCCTGGTTTGTGCCTTTTTGATTCACTTTATCCTTCTGCTAAACTTTATGCTGTTGAACCGAAGTTTCAAAAGTTGTTGAGTACTCATCTGCCGATTCCCTTAAAGAGTGACCCAGAAGCGTTTAGTACGATTCCTGTAGTCGTTCACATCATTCACAATGGTGGAACCGAAAACATCAGCAATGCACAGATTGAACGACAGATTGCAATTCTAAATGAAGATTTTGGGAAGCTCCCAGGAACACCTGGTGAGGGCAAAGGTGTAGATACTCATGTGCGCTTTTGTTTGGCTAAGCTCGACCCTTTTGGTCGCTGTACCGATGGTATTGTGAGGGTAAATACCCCCTTAACCAATCATCAACCTGCTGACCGAAGTGCGCTCAAAAATTTATCTTTTTGGAATCCAGCACGCTACCTCAATATTTATGTGGTTCGTACCATCAGCGGAGAAATAGGGGGCTATGCTTCCTTTCCGTATGCTCCTCCTGATGAAGATGGTGTCGTAGTCCGGCACTATCTTTTTGGAGATTCTGGAACGGCAGCAGCTTCTGGTGGCCGTACCTTGACCCACGAGGTAGGGCACTGGTTAGGGCTTTATCATACTTTTAGTGCTGGCTGCGGTCAGGATACTTGCACCGAAGGAGATTTTGTCTGTGACACACCACCAGTAGCTGCACCCAATTATTCTTGTAATTTGAATAGCAATTCTTGTTCCAATGATTTACCCGACCTACCCGATCAGGTGCGCAATTATATGGACTACACCCCGGATGATTGCAAAAATATGTTTACTCCAGGACAAAAGAATCGTATTGCAGCCACCCTCAAGGGCGTCCGCTCCTTGATCGTGTCCGCCAGTAATTTGGCGCTTACAGGTTGCGATAGTGCTTATGTTAGGCCACTGATGTGCCCAGTGGCAGCGGATTTCATAACCTTAACTACACAGGTGTGCTCTGGTACAAAAGTCTATTTTATGGATCGGTCGCTAAATACAGCTACCTCTTGGCAATGGTCTTTTCCCGGTGGTACACCTGCTTTTTCTATTTTACCCAATCCTACCGTAACTTATGACACTCCAGGTTCTTTTTCAGCAGAGCTGATTGCTAGTAATGGCAACGGTTCAGATACTTTGCAGTTGAACAATTATATTCTGGTTTCTAAACCCCAAATTGGGCTGCATTTACCTTTTATGGTAAACTTTGATGATGGTGCATTTCCTTCCCAAGGCATTGGTGTAAATAACCCTGATTTCAATATTGGCTGGGAACTAGATACACTTGCTGCTCACTCCTTGCCCTACTCGGTCAGTATTGACAACCTGCAAAACCTCAACTATGGTACAAGGGATGAGCTCGTATTACCAGCCCTCGATTTAAGTTCGACACGAGTAGGGAACAACTTAATGCTGAATTTCTGGTGGGCTTATGCGCGTTCTGATCCCAATTATTCTGATCAATTGATTGTACAAATTTCTAAAGACTGTGGTGCGAATTATTCCAATATCTGGAGTAAATCTGGGGATGACCTCGCTACCGGCCCCACCCAAACTACCCCTTTTGTTCCCAACTCAACTCAATGGAATAAAGCCTCTGTTCGCCTTTTTCAATACAAGACCGAACAACACCTCCAAATTCGTTTCGTAAATGTAACGGATGGTGGCAATCGGCTTTACCTGGATGACATACAAATCAACGATGGTATTCCTACTGCATCAAAGGAACCTCAAAATTTGAACTTGCCACTTCAGCTCATTCCTAACCCTGCTCAGGAGCAAGTATTTGTGCATGGTAAGGACAACTGGAGAGAGCCTATCTACTGTAAAGTATACGATGGCTTTGGGCGCTTATTACGCGATTTTGGAATGTTGACCGCACCTGTGCTTGACCTGATTGGCCTGCCAGCAGGCTTGCTGCTTGTAAGGTTTGAATCAACTGGACGGATTGCTACTTTTCGTTTGATTAAAGGAAGTTAATTCAAGTAATATGAAAATTTTGATTAGCACACTCATCCTATCTTGTTGCTTTTTTGTGCCGCTTTATACTCAAGAGGTAGAGTATAAACAGAGCGGTGCTTCAACCGTTCTAGGGCAAGAATCCCATGGAGCTTTAGATGACATTAGCAATTTGTTTTTTCTGATTAGCAGAAGCTCTAATTGGTATGATGTAGTTCGACCTAAACCCGATCGGTATGAATACGTCCAAAAGGATAGCCTCCCTGTTCGCTGGGATATTACTTGTTTTCCTTTGAAAGTTTACTCAAAACCACGTGTTGGCAACAAATCAAAGGCTTATCTCCACTTCATTTGTCAGGCTACATCTATTTGGAATGAGGTGGCGCAGGATATTGGCTTAGGAGTTGATTTCTTTCAACCCGTGCATGATTCATTAGAGGCCGATATTCGTGTAGATTGGTCAGGTCGCTATGTCCCCTTTGGTGCAGTTGGGATTGCAAAACTTAGACTCCGAATCATAGGTATGTTGCCTAAAAAACAATATAAAAATAAAGGGGAAATTATTGAAATGTTGCTCCACGAGCTCTGCCATCTACTTGGCGTAAAACACTCTAAAGTAGCTAATGATATCATGTTTGAGCTAGCTCATTCGCATGATCATGAACCATCGGATGTTAAGGTTTCTACTCGGGATCGTCAGATGCTCGCTTGGCTTTATGCTGCGAAGGTGTATCACTCATTTTAAGTGAGCGATCATCAAAAATAGAACTAAGTCTATCCCAGTAATTGGATTTATGAACTTTTTTAATCAAATCAATCAAGGACTATGCTTAACAATTTTCCATCTCTACACCCTTTGGCTGTACATTTTCCGATTGTTTTGATTTTGCTTGCGGTAGGATTTCAGGCAGCCGTTACGTGGAAGCCTTGGAACCAAATTCGTTGGGCTACTATGGCCATAATGGGGTTGGCTTTTATAAGCTCATTGTTGGCAAGCACTATCTTCCATGCTGAACTGTCAGCAGATGCGCCTATAGCTGCTGTGGCTATTTTTTCTAAACATGAAGAATATGCGCAGTATACTCTTTGGGCAAGTGGGCTTACTTTTTTCTTTAAAGGTATCGGACATTATTATCGCATTCAAAGAAAATCTTACGACTTAGTCGTCCTAATGATGTCAATCCTGACTGCTGTGTTTTTATCATTAGCAGGTCATTTGGGAGCTAATTTGGTTCACATTCAAGGCGTTGGCCCGCAAGGCAAATACCTAATGGCGGGTCATGGTGCCGGAATGAAAATGAACGATTCTGAGCATAAAAAAAACACGCCTCAAGCACATGATATGCAGGATATGAACCCATCCAAAGAGACGCCAGCTAGCCATGATATGCAAAAAATGAAAGAACCCGGAAGTAAACCTGTGGCACATGATATGCAGGACATGAGCCCATCTAAAGAGACGCCAGCTAGCCATGATATGCAAAAAATGAAAGAACCCGGAAGTAAACCTGTGGTACATGATATGCAGGACATGAGCCCATCCAAAGATGCGACTACTAGCCATGATATGCAAAAAATGAAAGAACCTGGAAGCAAACCTGTGGCACATGATATGCAGGACATGAGCCCATCCAAAGATGCGCCAGCTAGCCATGATATGCAAAAAATGAGCCAATCCAGCGATATGTCGAAGAAGATGAGAGAACCTAATGCTATGGATACCATTAGATTATCTGATAATAACCCGACACGCCGTAAATCAAAATTGTCTGGCTCAAACTAAAATCTTGATTATGAAATCGATCTTACAACTTACTTTCTTCTTATTGCTTCCTGTTTGTTTGGCTGCACAATCCCATCATGCTATTCACAATAAACCCAATCCAGATGTTAAGCATTTGCCTTCGGATTATTTTTCATCCTTGCCTCCTGCTCCAATTAATTCATCTAAGTCTAATATTGGTAAGCGTGTAGAATATGATTTATTTATCAATGATACTACTGTCAATTTTACGGGAAAAAATCGGCATGCAATTGCGGTGAATGGTCAAATTCCCGCCCCCATTTTAATGTTTACTGAGGGGGATACAGCTATCATCCACGTACACAACCGCATGAAAATGGAAACTTCCATCCACTGGCATGGTTTGTTACTCCCCAACAGGCAGGATGGCGTACCATACCTGACTACTGCTCCAGTCGAACCAGGTGAAACCTATACTTTCACATTTCCACTTATTCAAAGTGGTACATATTGGTATCATTCTCATACCATGTATCAAGAGCAAAGTGGGGTGTACGGTTCAATTGTCATTCATGCTGCTGATCCAGAACCTAAACTTAAAGAGTATGTTTTGCTGCTTTCTGATTGGACTGATGAAAACCCAGCCTCCGTGTTGCGCTATCTCAAACGAGGTGGCGAGTGGTATGCCATTAAAAAGGTTGCTTTACAAAGTTATGGTGAAGCCATTGCGGCAGGTGCTTTCAAAGCTAAACTCAAACAAGACTGGCAGAGAATGCCTGCAATGGACGTGTCTGATGTGCTTTATGATAAATTTCTAGTTAATGGACAGCCTCAAGTCCTTTTTAAAGATGCTCAACCTGGAGAAATCGTGCGCTTGCGTGTCATCAACGGCTCAGCTTCTACTTATTTCAATCTTCAATACGCCAACTCATACCTAAGAGTGGTGGCAGCTGATGGTATCAATATTGAACCAGTGTCTGTCAACCAACTTGAAATAGCCGTCGCCGAAACATACGATGTGCTCATCACTGTACCTGAAAATGGTGCAGCCGAACTTCGGGCTACTTCTTGGGATATTACAGGTTTTGCATCAGTTTTTTTTGGCAGTGGCAAAACAACTAATGTTCCAGATATGCCCAAGCTCAACTATTTCAAAATGATGCGGGAAATGGAAGGCATGAACATGGGCAAAATGAATCAAGGGCAACACGCCAGTATGAATAAGGGTACAATGCAAATGCCTGAGGATAGTATGCAAACCCAAAATCACGACATGTCTGGCATGCAAATGGATATGCCTGAACAATTTAATTACAATATGCTCCGGGCTCTACATCCTACGGTACTGGACTCGACGCTCAAACCTAGAGAAATTCACCTTAACTTAACGGGAAATATGCTCCGTTATGTGTGGTCCTTTGATTATAAAACCTTGTCTTTATCTGATAAGGTTTTGATCCGTCGGGGTGAAAGGGTGCGTATGGTGTTTCACAACAATACAATGATGAGGCATCCTTTACATCTGCATGGGCATTTTTTTAGATTTTTGAATAGCCAAGGGGAGTATTCTCCCTTGAAGCACACTTTCGACATTAAACCTATGGAAATCGTCACCATCGAATTTGAAGCAAACGAAAGTCAAGATTGGTTTTTTCATTGTCATATTCTTTACCACATGATGAGTGGTATGGCCCGTGTTATTGGTTATGAAGGCAGCCCAATGAATGTATTTGCACAAACAGGATATAAAAAACTAAAGCAAGAGGATAACATGCTTTTTCCTTGGGCAGATCTGAGTGTACACTCTCAGGGGAGTTGGCTTTCTGCTAATATTTCTAATAATAGAAATGCTATTGAATTTGAAGGGAGGCTTAGTTGGCAAGGCAATTATGAGACGGAAACCCATTTGCTCCGCTATTTAGACAAAAAACAATACCTGGCTTTTTACCTAGGCTATGATCTTCGGAAAAACAAAACCTTGCCGCTTGCGGAGCAGCCGAACACAAAGGACAATCGCCGGGTATTTGATGCTGGATTTTACTACCTTCTACCTATGCTTATTCGTTCAGAGTGGCGGATAGATCATACCGGAAAATTACGCCTGCAATTGGAGCGAAGAGATTTGCCATTGAGCAATAATTTCTTTATGGACTGGAGACTCAACACAGATAAGGAGTACAACATCGGCTTGAGATACATGATTGATCGATACCTTTCTGTAAGTACCAATTACGATAGTGATTATAAATGGGGCCTTGGACTTACATTCCATTATTGAACAATTTAAAACTTATGGCATGTACCATTTTTTTGACCTAATTCAAGAGGAAATGACCTTATCTATTGCGGAAATAAAGCATGGTGACCTTGTTTTGGTACGTCCGGGCAAAAAAATCGTAGTGGATGGTATAGTCGTTCAATGCAACTCTTTTGTGGATGAAAGTATGCTGAACGGAGAGCCTATTCCCTTAGAAAAACGGGCTACAGTCTACGTTTGAAACAATTGCAACTTATATGTTCACTCTTAAAATCGTTTAGAATGAAGAACCGAGAGCTTCAATCAAGTGCCCAATCCCAATTTTTACGCACCCTAATGCGGGTTGCCGGCTTTATTGTCTGGCTCTTTAAAAAGCTATTTGTCAAAAAATGTTGCCGTTGATTACCTAAAAGTTAAATCTCCCATCATGGAAAACCATCACCACCACAACCATCAGGAAAACCAAGTCACCCAACCAGCCCAAATGAAAGGCCATGCTGGGCACCATTCGCCAAACCCTCCAATGCACCAGACTGGCCACGACCATCATGCCATGATGATTGCTGATTTTCGAAAAAGATTTTACATCGTCCTGATTCTGACCATTCCTATCATGCTTATATCGCCCATGATCCAGCAATTTATGGGGGTGAATTGGCAGTTTTTCGGGTCTTCCTACCTCCTGTTGGCATTGTCCTCCGTCGTGTTTTTTTATGGCGGCTGGCCCTTTTTAACCGGCTGGATGGAAGAGATAAAGGCAAGGAATCCCGGCATGATGTTTTTGATCGGTTTTGCCGTTACCGTTGCTTACATCTACAGTGTAGCCATTGTATTTGGTTTGCAGGGCATGGATTTTTTCTGGGAACTGGCCACCTTAATCCTCATCATGCTTCTAGGCCACTGGATAGAAATGAAATCGGTGGCCGGAGCCTCCAAAGAATTAGAACTCTTGGTGCAGTTGATGCCAGCGGAAGCTCACCTGGTGATGTCAGATGTAATCCATGAAGTAAAAACCGATACACTCAAAGCGAACGATGTCATTTTGGTGAAACCTGGCGAAAAAGTGGCTGCGGATGGCATTGTTTCGGAAGGAGAAAGTTACCTGAATGAATCGATGTTGACGGGGGAATCAAAACCCGTAAAAAAATCCACTGGAGATAAAGTCATTGCCGGTGCCATCAATGGCAACGGCGCCATTAAAGTTACCGTGTCTCATGCCGCCAAAGATTCGTACCTCTCGCAGGTCATCAAACTGGTGGATGATGCCCAAAAATCAAAATCCAAAACCCAATTGTTGGCCGACCAGGCCGCTAGATGGCTTACTCTCATCGCCATTGTGGCGGGGCTTGTTACTTTTTTCTACTGGTATTTAACGGGCCAATCTTTGGCATTTGCCATGGAAAGAATGGTTACAGTCATTGTCATTTGTTGTCCGCATGCGCTGGGTTTGGCCGTACCCTTGGTCGTGGCAAAGTCAACTGCTTTGTCTGCCAAACACGGCTTATTGATCAAAAATCGGACAGCTTTTGAGAATTCCAGAAAGATCAGCACCATCGTATTCGATAAGACGGGGACGCTTACCGTAGGCAAATTTGAGGTGTCCAAAATCGTGGCCTTGCAAAGTGGCCTAACTGAAAATGAAATCATCCGTTTAGCCGCTGCATTGGAACAAAAATCAGAACACCCCATTGCCACTGGAATCTTGAAAAAGGCTAAAGACACAGCGATCCCTATTCCTGTCACGGATAATTTTAATGCCATTACAGGCAAAGGGGTGGAGGCTACCGTAGAGGGCAAAAAGGTATTGGTGGTCAGTCCCGGCTATCTGACCGAAAACAATATTACACTTCCCGAGCGTTTCACGGCAAACGCTACCGAAACGGTGGTTTTTGTGCTCGTCAACAATGAATTGGCTGGGTACATTGCATTATCAGATGAAATCCGCCCTGAATCGGCAGACGCAATCAAAACCTTGGCCGATAACAAAATCAAATCCATTTTGCTCACGGGTGACAACGCCAAAGTTGCCAAAAGTGTAAGTGAAACGTTGGGTATGGACAGTTTTATGGCAGAAGTATTGCCGCATCAAAAACTGGAAAAAATCAAAGAATTGCAAAGCAAAGGAGAGTTTGTAGCTATGACGGGCGACGGCGTAAACGATGCTCCAGCCTTGGCCCAGGCAAACGTGGGTATTGCGGTAGGTTCTGGTAGCGACATTGCCGCAGAAACTGCGGGAATCATTCTGGTAAACAGCAATCCAAAAGATGTGGTGAGTCTGATCCTCTTTGGCAAAGCAACTTACCGCAAGATGATTCAAAACCTCATTTGGGCGACTGGGTACAATGTGATTGCCTTGCCTTTGGCTGCTGGTGTGTTGTACAATTGGGGCATATTGCTCAGCCCGGCTGCTGGTGCGGTGTTGATGACGGTGAGCACGGTGGTTGTGGCGATCAATGCGAGCTTGTTGAAAGTCAAGTAAGTTACGCGACGTACAGCTTGAACTCAAACCTCCAGATAAGTTCCGGGTCTATTCATGTAAATTCAAAGGCTATGCAACGACTTTTCTTATGTATAACCGCTATGGCGATCGCAATCCCAACGTTTGCGCAAATAATTATCGGTAAAGTTCTCGAATTGAACAATCAGCCTGCTGTTAATGCACGGGTAACCCTTTTTCAGGATAGCGGCGCTACTTTTTTGGAGGTGCGTACCAATACCAATGGAGATTATCGTTTTGAAAACCTGGAAACAGCAAAATATCGCATTGGTGTGGCTAAGCCAGGTTTTCAGTATTTAGAAAAAGAACTTGTTAGCATTGGCAGCACTCTTGTTTTTAATATCCAGCTTGAGGTCTTAACTGAAAAAGGACGCTGGGACATCATTATGGACTCTCCTGAGCCCTTGGGAGGTACTGATCTTGGGGTACTGATGCCCAATGGTAACATCTATTATTGCCATAATACTAAAGACCCTTTCTTTTTTCTGCCTAAGCAAAATGATACGGCTAGCGCTGTTGGGAGTATACAGGTACAAGGTTGTGTTGGCCCTGCACTGCTTTCTACTGGAAAGGTATTGTTTCTAGGGGGAACATTGCAGGAGGTCTACGGACCGGGTTCCAAAAAGGTTAAAACCTTTGACAGCTTTACCAACAAATGGATGGATCAACCTGATTTATTAGACTATCGCTGGTATCCCACCGTGGTTCCTTTATTTGATCAACGATTGCTTGTAGTGGGAGGTGGTGGCTTGAACAACCCACTCCGAGTCAAAACTTCAGAGGTATATGACCCTTTTAAGGGAATCAGTAAATGGTCGGGAAACGTGCAGATTGGGAATGAAGTGTCGGCTATTGTTCCCTTGTATACTGGTAAAATTTTGATGACTCATCGACCTCCTCAACTTTTTGACCCCGTTACTCTAGAATGGAACTTGGCTGCAGATTTTGTTCAAGGCAACCGAATGCCAAATGGTGACCACTGTGATCACGAATTGGTTCAGTTATCCGATGGTAGAGTAGTAGCCGTGGGTTATAAATCTTTTATCCCAGATCGCCCAGGGGTGAGTGTTGAATTATACGACCCCCTTGCAAATAAATGGACCCTCGCAAATCATTTTCCACCTACTCGTTCGCGGGCTAAAGCAGTACTCCTACCCGATCAAAATGTTTTAGTTTTAGGAGGATTTAAAGAAGAATCTAAAGACCCGACCCCTACAAATAAATGGGGGTATATGAATCTGAGTGATCTGTACAATCCTCTGACCAATTCTTGGCGGAGACTGGCCAACATGAACATCCAACGAGAGTATCATGCTATTTCTACCTTAGTTCCAGATGGCCGGGTCATCGTGGTTGGCGGAGAGGGAACCCCAGGGAATGAACCTCCCAAAAGTGTGATCGAAGCATTTTATCCTCCGTACCTCTTTCGTGGCGCTCGGCCTGAGTTGAACAATTTTAATAAAACAACCTTTGGCCTTGGCGAAAACATCCATTTTGAAGTGCACAAAACCAATGCACTTTCAAAAGTAGTACTCTTGTCTCATGCAGTTATGACCCATTTTATGAATTCAGGCAATAGCCGTTTTCTTGAGTTAGATTTTACTCAAAACGGCAGCCTAGTGAGTGCCAAATTGCCAAATGATCCCTTACTCCTTATGTCTGGTTGGTACATGTTGTTTGGTTTAGTAGATGATATACCCTCCGTTGCCCAAATTGTAAAGATTGAAGCAGATAAGTTGGTATCTTCTAACCAAAGTTTAGTTGTGGTAAACAACAAGATTCAAATATCGCCCAACCCAACTAATTTGGAGTATGGAGTGAAGATTGAAATGACTTTAGCCAAAAGCAGCAGGGTTAAATTTATACTGCATAATGTCCTGGGGGAAAAAGTGCAAGAATTTTCATTTATGGAGATGGGAGCAGGAAATCACATGTTTTCACTGCCTGTAAACGGACTATCCCAAGGGATATTTTTCCTTAGTACTTGGATAAATGGTGAACCAATTGGTACTGAAAAAATAGTCATCAAAGGGTGATTTAAAATACTCGCGAGATGCTGAATTTTAGTGTTGATTCCTTCTTGATGCTGACTTAAGTCATTGAAAAATAAATTGTTATTGCTTAAAATTGGTGAACATTAATCCAAGTAATATGAAAAGTATAATTCTAGGGCTTTTACTGTCTTGTCTTCAGGCTGTTGCCCTCAATGCTCAAATCAGCAAAAGTGGAATTTTCCGAACCGCAAATGATTTTCTAAGTCATAACTTGGAATATGCTACTCCTTGTAGTGATCAAGCGCATAAAATTTTCATTGAGCCTCTGTTTAAGCGCCACCAGGTGATGATTCGGTACAAAGGTGAGGTTCATCGTTTGGACAAAGACAGCATATATGCAGTGCAATATTGTTCCGGGCTTGTTGAACGCCTTTTTCAGAGAAAGACTTATTCTATGGTCAACCCTGATGAGCCTATTTTAATCTACAAAATTACCACTACTCAAACAACCAAAGGGCATCCCAAATTGATCAACTGGTATTTTAGCAAAGATGCCGATAGCCCCATTCAACAACTTACAATCCAAAACTTATTGAAAGCTTTCCCCGACAATCATGCCTTTCATGATGCAATCATGGCAGAATTCAAAACGAATAACGACCTAACCCACTACGATGCTATGCACAAAATGATGCGCATCAATAGATTGTATGAAAATTCAAAAAAATAGTGGCAGAGAACAATTTTGAGCTTTAACAATGGGACTAATGGGGCGGGATATTTTACGAGGTCTTCAATGTTTGATAAAGGTAAGAAAGGATACGTGTTCGTTGAAATCATTGGCTTCCCCGTCGCCCCACTACTTCCCCTCCACTCGCTGCGCTCCCTCGGGCCAGTAGCTGGGCTCTAGTGCTCCGAATCTTAGGCCCCAGTATCGCCTTCCACCGCTTAAGGATCTTCGCACCACCAGCACCCTCGCGGCTCGGTAAGCCGCTGCGGGAACTGGCGCTGCGAAGGGTGCTTTAGGCGCAAGTTACCAGCTCACTCGGTGTTCTTGATCCGTGCCAACTCAAAAGCTGATGCGAAGGTATTCACCCGCTAACTCAAGTTGATCTATTTTCTCATCTCCTCCTAAGGTGACCCCTAAGATGCCCTTAGGCGCCTGAGGTGGTTCAAAAAAAAGCCCTGAGCCAGTAGGCCCCATTCTTTCATTCCTTCAACATCGCCCCACTACTTCCCCTCCACTCGCTGCGCTCCCTCGGGCCAGTAGCTTGGCTCTAGTCCTCCGAATCTCAGGCCCCAGTCTCGCCTTCCACCGCTCAAGGATCTTCGCAGCACCAGCACCCTCGCGGCTCGGTAAGCCGCTGCGGGAACTGGCGCTGCGAAGGGTGCATTAGGCGCAAGGTACCAGCTCACTCGATGTTCTTGATCCGTGCCAACTCAAAAACTGATGCGAAGGTATTCACCAGCAACCTCCACCGGATAACTCCCCACCTTCAGCTCAATGCCCGCTGCAAACAGCTCCTCCGGCACCTGAAACACCTCTTCCACCACAAACTTTTCGCTAGCAAACCGCCGATCCCACTGCTCTTCACTCACCCTATTGCGAAGCACCAACAACTCAAATTTACCGTCCTCTCCAATCCCTCCCCAGGCAATGCTGGAGCCACAGGGATTGCCTGTTGTACTCAACAAACTAGAGGACGCCTTAATGAACTTGCAGATGCCCATACCCCGACAGTCGCGGGAAGCAAGCCCGTAAACGACTTCGAGGAGCAGGAAGCCGGGTTTGGGAGGTAATAGACTGGGTTTGGTACTCATGGTATTTGGTTTGTGAAATAAGTTGTGAAAGAGTGCTTAGCTGGAATGGTTGAGTTTTTTATTGACAGCATTCAGTAATCTAACTATTTCTATATAATACGGATGGTTCACCCCCAAGCTTTTTTTAATGATCGGTAATGCTTGTTCCAAAAGCGTTTTTGCTTCATTCAATTGGCCTGTCCGATAAAATACAGAAGCAAGCTTCCACCGACTCGCAGCAACGTGTGTATTGTCCTCGTCAAAGTTGCACAGATCACTGGCCAGAGCGAGCTCAAGATGTTGAAATGCATTGTCGTAGTCGCCTAACTCACTAAGAGCTAATCCTAAATTAGCCCGACTTTCGGCAACTTGTGGATGCTCATCTCCAAAGTTGTGTAGATTACCCTTCAGTGCAAGCTTGAAGAGTTGAACTGCGTAGGAGTAGTAGCCTAAATCATGAAAGGCCAATCCCAAATTCGTTTGACTTACAACAACATGTGGGTGGTTTTCGCCAAAGTTGCGCAGATTATTTTTTAATGCGAGCTCGAAGTATTGAGCTGCGCGCAGGGATTGTCCTAAATGAAGAAGAACCAATCCCATGTTGGACTGGCTCTTAGCAACCACTGGGTGATCCTTGCCATAATTGCGTAGATTACTGTCCAGTGCAAATTTAAAGAGCTGAGCTGCTCGCTCGTATTGGCCTAAATGACGAAGAACATCGGCCAAATTAGACCGGCACACTGCGACATTTGGATGACCTTCTGCAAAGTTGCGCAAAGTGCTGCCTAGAGCGAGTTCGAGGAGCTCAAGGGCGCGGCGATAATCTCCTGAATCACGAAGAACTAGGGCCAAATTCGACCGGCACATTGCAACCTCTGGATAATCTTCCCCAAAATTGTGCAGAGCACTATCTAATGCGAGCTCAAGAAGTTGAGCTGCGCGTGGGTAGTCTCCTAAATCACTAACAACACTGGCCAAATTAGACCTATACGATGCTACATCTGGATGATCCTCTCCAAAATTACGCAAAGTATTGTTTAGCGCGAGTTCGAGGAGCTCAAGTGCGCGGGGAAATTCCCCCAAAGTGTCAAGAACTAAACCCAAATTAGATTGGCTTACGGCGACAGTTGGATGGTCTTCCCCAAAATTGTGTATCGCACTGGTTAGCACGAGGTCGAAAAGCTGCGCTGCACGGGAATTATCACCTAAATGTCCTAGAACATTGGCTAAATTATTCCATAGTGTATTCACTTTTTCAGGCAGGACTTCTTGTCCTCTAAAATACTCCGCCACTTTTTCAGCATAGGGTACCCAGGGGAAATTATCCGCAACAGGATTTCCATAAGGATCAGATGACATCTTGTTCGCCATCGAATTCACCAAAACTTCCAATTCCTCAAGTCCAGGAGCCTGTTGGTATTTGATCAATTCCTGAATCAAGCGATGCATCACAAAACCCTCTTCCTGAGTACTTAACCAACCTTTATCCACTAACTCATTCAAAACCTGATTCAAGTCATCAGCATCCACTCCCAACCACCCGGCCAGCATCGATACTTCAAGCGGCAATGTAGGCAATACCGCAAATTGTTGAAGCACCCACACTTCTTCTTCACTCAAATCGGCCAGTGTATACAATCCCATCAGGTACTTGAACACCCCACGTTCTTCCCCGCTGTGCCTTGCCCAGATTCTTTCTACTAGTTTGGGGTCATCCAATTGATGAGTGCGCAGGATATCTAGTAGTTTAGGGATGGACAGTAATCCTTTTTTACGCTGAAGCGTTCTAGCCAGCAACTCGGTGGTTAGGGTATGATAGCCAATTTCCCGCAGTAACTCCCTTACTTCTTCATCACTTCCTTCCTTGTAGTACAAGCGAAACAATTGCAGAGTTGCCTCCGGTTGGAGCACTTGAAGTTCCATCACAACAAAATCCGGCAAATCCTGCCTTGAAGTGACCAAGACCTTCCAGTTGGGAGCTTTGGGCAATTGCTCAAAGACCTCGCGGGTGGCCAACTGCTCAGTTGCATTGTCAATCACCAACAAGTTGGGGCCGGGGAGGGCTCGCAGCGCTTGCATCAGCCGCACAAAGTGGGTAGCTAAATCTTCTCCTGGGTGCAAGGGTATTTTCAAGTTTTCGGCCAAACTTACATCTAGGACTACAGCATTGATAAAATCTTCCCCCTGTGTGATCCAAGCTATGTGCCGATATTGCTCTTGATGAAGGACCAGATAAGCCTGTACCAAGGTGGTTTTGCCAATGCCGCCCAGGCCACGTACGAGGGCAACCTTTGGCGAATTTTTGAGCTTTTGATGTAATTCTGCCAATTCGATTTCTCGCCCTATGCAGTCTGTTTTGGGGTCAAAACTTGTTGGCACGTTGTTGAGTAGAATTGGTGGACTTTTTACCTTATAATCCGCCATTTCTAACTTCCACCCCAACACCTCATCTCCGGCCACATACAACCTCCA
>JAIXOO010000400.1 GCA_027486765.1 Saprospiraceae bacterium | reverse complement strand
CCTATCATCCAAACCAGCAATTTTCAGGTGCGGAAGGTGGATGAGTTGCGCGATTTGTTTGCCGATGAGTCGAGTGGTTATTTGTACAGTCGGGGCATCAATCCCACAGTGGACATTTTGCGGGAAAAACTGGCTGCCCTGGATCGAGCCGAAGATGCCCTGGTGTTCAACAGTGGCGCAGCGGCCATTTTCGCGGCGGTGTTGGCCAATATTCAGGCAGACGAGCACATTATTAGTGTAAATAAGCCCTACACCTGGGCGCAACGCATGTTTGACAACATTTTGCCCCGCTTCAATGTCGACACCACCTATGTCGATGGTACCCTGCTGGAAAACTTTGCCGACGCCATCCGCCCGAACACCCGGATCATTTACCTAGAAAGCCCCAATAGCTGGAGTTATGCCCTGCAAGATTTGCGGGCTGTCGCCGATTTGGCCCGCGACCATGGTATCATCACCATTTGTGACAACAGCTATTGTACGCCCCTGTACCAAAGGCCCATCGAAATGGGGATCGATTTGGCTCTGCAAAGTGCGACCAAGTACATTGGTGGGCATAGTGATACGGTGGCAGGCGTGCTCAGCGGCAGCAGCGCCATGATCAAAAAAATCTTTGACAGCGAATACCTCAACATCGGGAGCGGCATCCAGCCTTTTAATGCCTGGTTGTTGATCCGGGGGTTGCGCACGCTTTCTGCCCGGCTGGAGCGGGTTTCTGCGACTACACCTAAAATTGTAGACTTCCTCAAACATCATCCTCAGGTAGAAAAAGTGCTGTTTCCCTTCGATGTGACCTTCCCGCAATACGAATTGGCACGCGAACAAATGAGCGGCGCCTGTGGCCTTTTGAGTTTTTACCTTTACGCCGATTCCCGGCAGGAGATTGTACGTTTTTGTGAAGGTTTGCACCACATCATGATGGCGGTTAGTTGGGGTGGGCATGAAAGTTTGATCCTGCCGGGTTGTGCCAGTTTGTTGGATGAGGAATTCAACCCGGACAATCCTGCGCATCGAATTTTACGCTTATATGTGGGTTTGGAAGATGCTGATTATCTGATCAAAGACTTGGAGCGAGGTTTCGAAAGTATGTAAGCAAACCTGATAATTTTATCCGGACGTTCAAAGCGTTAGAAAAAAAATTTGTGCTTTGGACAATTATTTTTTTGTTTTTTAATTGTCAGTTGCGTGACCTTTAATAAATTCATGCGTATAAAATGCTGATTGCAAGAGATTTAGAGCAAAAGGTAACACACAAAAAGTTTTGTTCCTTGTCAATGAGTTTTCTATGTGTGTGCTTTAGTAAATGTCAGTTGCATCTTACGTAATATTCCCCTAATTTTCGTTCGCTTTTGGTCACTCTAGAGCGTGTTTCAAATCAGTTTACCCCAGGGTTACTTTTTTCAAAACACAAGCCTTAATCAAAGTTATGCTGAAATTACCTTCCGATCCGCGCAGCGTCGCTAGTATTGAGTCCTTCTTGGACAAGATGGTAAACAAGTACAAAATCAACCCAGACATTTACGGAAACATCCTGATCAGCCTTACTGAAGCGGTGAATAACGCGATTATTCATGGCAACAAGCAAGATGCCTCCAAACATGTGCAAATCCAAATGCACAAGTCGGCAGATTGTATTGCAGTACGGGTTTCGGATGAGGGTCGTGGTTTTGATTACCGTAGTTTACCCGATCCTACTCAACCGGAAAACCGCTGCAAATGTGGTGGCCGTGGAGTATTCATGATGCAGCAATTTTCGGATGGCATCCGCTATTGTGACAATGGCCGCACTGTAGAGATGCAGTTTCGCCTCAATTGTGGCAATAATCGCTAATTTTTCACCAAACTTTTATGGATGATTTTGAACTTTACGATGATCTAGAAGAAGAAGGCCCAAGTGACCCAATTTCTTTTTTTGCAGAAGAAATTGATTTCGAACCCGCCGATCCCGCCTTGTTGCGCCGATGGATCGAAAAGGTTATAGCACACGAAAAGGCCGAACTCAATTTTGTCAACTACATTTTTTGTGATGATGCGTATCTGCTGAAACTCAATCAGGAGTACCTTCAGCACGATACCCTTACCGATATCATCACTTTTCCCTATCATGATCCTCCCGTTGTAGAGGGGGATGTGTTCATCAGCATCGATCGCATTCACGAAAATGCCCATCAATTTGGGGTTACCTTTGAGCAGGAGCTGCACCGGGTGATTATCCACGGGGCGCTTCACCTCTGTGGGTACGAGGATAAGGATCCTGCTGATAAAGCTAGAATGACCCAAAAGGAAGACGAAGCCTTGCTTTTGTTAAAAACGGTAGGTTAATGTGCTGTGGCTAATTTACATTGCCATAAGCTACAAAATGTGGATTCAACAAATTTTCCTTGTTGTACCGCAAAGCTTGTTGGGTATTTTGGTCAATTACTTGTCCTCCAGCCTCTTCCAGCACAATCTGTGCTGCACCTGTATCCCATTCCATGGTTGGACCCATGCGCGGGTAAACGTGTGCCTGGCCTTGGGCAATCATCAAAAACTTGAGTGAACTGCCACGGGATACCAACTCGGGTTGATCCAGTGCGTTGATGAACGCTTCGGTTTCAGGATTCATGTGTGAACGCGAACAAACCACCTTTAACCCGGCATCTTTTAACCCAAAAGACAATGCCTGTAACTGCTCTACTTTCCCATCTTTTTCAAAAAACGCGCCTTCTCCTTTCAGTGCGTAGTACATCTCATCATAAACCGGAACGTACACTACCCCCAATTCAATGACGCCGTTGTTGATCAGGGCGATGTTGACCGTAAAATCTCCATTGCGTTTGACAAACTCCTTGGTGCCATCGAGTGGATCAACCAACCAGGCTTTTTCGAAATGTTGGCGCTCGGCGTAGGGCTGTAATTTATTTTCTTCCGAAATGATCGGGTATTGTATTGGAAGTGCTTCCAGGGCGCTACAGATGATGGCATTGGCGGTACGATCCGCAATGGTCAGGGGAGAAGTGTCAGCTTTGTGTTCGACCTGAAAATCGGCTTCGTTGGCATAAATATCCAGAATAGCGGCCCCGGCGCGACGGGCAATTTGGGTAATTTCAGCAATGAGTTGTTTGTTCTGCATTGAATGGGTATTTTCGAGGCGCAAAACTAATACAAATGAGCAAGATTCTCGTTACGGGTGGCTGCGGCTACATCGGCAGCCATACCCTGGTTGATTTGATCGACAATGGTTTTGAGGTAGTTTCTATTGATAACCTGATCAATGCATCGGAAAGTATCCTTGATGGAGTGAAGGCGATTACCGGAAAAACGGTGCAAAATTATTCGGTTGACCTCTGTGATAAAGCAGCAACCAAAGCCGTATTCCAAGCCCACCCCGATATCGCGGGCATCATCCATTTTGCCGCACTCAAATACGTTGGCGAAAGCGTGGAACAACCATTGCGCTATTTTCATAACAACCTCGACAGTTTACTCAATGTACTGGAGTGTATGTTGGAGTTCGGAGTGAAAAACATCATTTTCTCTTCGTCATGTTCTGTTTATGGCAATGCCACTGAACTACCGGTAACCGAAAGCACCCCCTTCCAAAACGCTGAATCACCCTATGCCCGCACCAAACAAATGGGCGAGCACATCTTACACGACTTCTGTTTCCAGGAAAAAAATACCAACGCCGTCATCCTACGCTATTTCAATCCCGCAGGTGCCCACGAAACGACCCTGATCGGTGAAGCAGCTACCGCGGCTACCAACCTGGTCCCCGTAATCACCGAAACTGCCGCGGGCAAACGCAGCAGCATGACCGTATTTGGAGCCGATTACCCTACTCGTGATGGCAGTTGTGTTCGCGACTACATCCACGTGATGGACCTCGCCAATGCCCATACCAAAGCCATTCAATACCTCCTGGCCAATCGACAGGAAAGCAACTGCGAAACCTTCAACCTCGGTATTGGTGAAGGCGTAACGGTGCTAGAGGCCATCAAAGCTTTTGAAGATGTATCCGGCCAAAAACTCAACTACATCATCGGCCCGCGCCGGGCTGGGGATGTAGTCGCGATTTATGCCAACAACAACCGGGCTACCGAGCGCCTCGGCTGGCAGGCCCAACGCAGTATTAGCGATATCATGCGTACGGCCTGGGCATGGGAACAAAAACGCTGATGACTGGTTTATTAAAAAGGAATGCACAACAAAAGTGGGAAGGTGCAAAAATACGCCGCCTATCCGCACGCAAAATTAAGCATTACCCAGTTTTGTTGTGTATTTGAATTCAGACCATCGTTTGTTATTGGTGTTGTACTACTTATGTGCTTATTTTTTCTGAAAATTCGATGCATTGTAATAATTTTGAGTCATTCTTTTGAGAGCCACTTATCTACCTACCTCCGATACACACCAAGCGGTGTAGATTTTGATTTCCCTACAATTCAAATAATTTACCCATGAAGCACTTATTACGCTTGTGCTTGGCACTGTTTATGCTAGGCTTGGTCACGGCTTGTGATCCCGATGATCAAGAAGTTACCTTTCTCCCTACTGCGGATGAGTACGACTCGGAGCTCGTCCAGGACTGGATGGAGCTTACCCTTCAGCTCACCAAAGAAACCGCGGGCTATACTCCACCAGTAGCCGCTCGAATGTTCGGTTACGTTGGTTTGACCCTATTTGAATCGGTTCGCCCCGGGATTCCTAAGGGGCTGAGTATGGCCGGGCAGGTTTCGGGCTTGGAGGCTTCTAATTTACCTGAAATTGATCCCAACCTGGAGTACCACTGGCCTTTGGTGGGCAATGCAGCTTTGGCCCAAATTGTCAAGGCCTGCTATGCACCTGCTACAGAGCAAAACAAGTTTTTGATCGCCAGTTTGGAACAAAAGTACAATGAACGTTACCGGAATAAAATCCACGATGACATCCACAAACGATCCACTGAATATGGTAAAGCCGTAGCTGATGCCATTGCCAATTATGCCAATAGTGATGGCCAACAGTTCTGTTACCAAACCAACTTTCCAGCTAGTTACACCGTACCTGCTGGGGCAAGTTTGTGGGTACCTACTGCGCCAGCTTTCCAAAAAATACCACTCCAGCCTTTTTGGGGCAAAGTGCGGACTTTTTATCCCAATAATGCCGATGTGTCGATGGTGCCAGCGCCGCCTACCTACTCCACCGACAAAACTTCGCCTTTTTATCAACAAGCACTGGAAGTGTACACGACTGTTAAAAATCTGACAGTGGAACAAAGAACCATCGCTGAATATTGGAGTGACGATCCCGGAAAAACCTTTACGCCTCCCGGGCACTCCATCGACATTACGAAACAAGTATTAGAAAAAGAAGAAGCTAGCCTGGCAGTAGCCGCAGAAGCTTTTGCCCGCGTTGGCATGGGGGTACACGACGCTTTTGTGTCTTGCTGGAATGCTAAGTACACCTTTAATTTGATGCGGCCAATCACTTACGTCAAAGCCCAGATTGATGCCTCCTGGAATGCGCACCTGACCACGCCTCCTTTTCCTGAATACACCTCGGGGCATTCTACCCAGTCGGGGGCAACGGCACAAATATTGTCGGATTTATTTGGATTCAATTACGCCTTTACCGATCGTGCACACAAAGACCGCACTGACATTGACGGTAGTCCGCGTACCTTCAGCTCATTTTTTGAATTGGCCAACGAGGCTGCAGTAAGCCGTTTGTACGGTGGGATTCACTACCGTTTCGGCAACGAACAAGGACTCTTGCAAGGCATTCGAGTAGGAAAAAACATCAGCAAATTGAAGTTTAGAGACCTATAATCACGGAAAAATAAAAGGCTGGCGCATCAATTCGCGCCAGCCACATACCCTGCTACTCACCGCAGGTTTTCAGCATATCTTCTATAGCATACGCTGCAAAGCTCCTAATACTTCCCGCCACAAGGAATCCTTAAACTGAGCCCGAAATACCCCGTAGTGGTCAATTTTGGGCGTGTTCCAATCTTCAGGCCGCAATACCTGAAAGCTCAGGCCATCCTCACTTTTGACATTATTCCAAAAAGCAGGCACCGAGCGCGCATTGCTGATGGGGTCGTCCGTAGCCCAAAAAACGTGGATGGGAAAAGGCATTTGATCAAATGCGCCGATTGGAACACTTTTTCCATAAAATTTTGGGTCAAAAAAATAGTTGGGCTTACTGCACAAGGCTCGCCATTGCGTGACTACTTTACGGGGTAAATCCTCCATGATTTTAAACCTCTTGGCAGCGACATAACCCTTTAACAAAATACTCAAGGGGCTAAACAAATAAAAGAAATAATAACTCTTGAGCCGATAGCCCAAGGGCATATAAGGCAAATATCCTACCGAAGTAGCTACCGCCACCAAACCTTTTATTTTGTGTACGTTGGGCATAAAACCTACTTGTTGCCCACCAGCACTGTGCCCCAAAATCAACTTAGGCAAATTTGGGTAACGAGCATCCAAAAAATCGAGTACTGCAGGCATGTCCTTCTGGCCATAGTCCAAAAAAGAAAAGCTGCACTGTCGCATATCGGTTGGTTTTGATTCGCCAGTTCCTCGATAATCGTATACGATGGTAGCTAGGCCCTGTTCAGCTAGGTAATTGGCCAGGGGTAGGTAAAATTCTTTTTTAAATCCAGTACCTCCACTGAGCATGATGGCTGCTTGAGCTTGAGCAGGTGTACAAAGTACAGCGGAAAGGGGAACTCCGTCTGAGCAAGTGATGCTGAGTTTTTCGGTTTTGGCCAAAGGGCTTCGGGTCGGGATGTTTGCGGACATGGTTATGGATGTTTTATTTTATTGATCGTTCGTTAAAATTATTGAGCAAAAAAAATCAACGACTGGCGATGCGCTCCAAAGCTTGCTTCAAATAATTTTCATCGGCAAATAAACGGGTGAGGAGCAAGGCCCCTTCAAACTCTTGTAAGGCCTGCACCGCCATTCTAGCAGCTTCATCAGCCGGATATTTTTCACTATAAATCTGGGTCAGGTACTCGATAAAAGTGCTGAAAAATTTGCGCACGATGGGTAAAAAAGCATAGTCTTTACCTACGGATTCTAGCGCAGTATTGGCCATCAAGCATCCATTGGAATAGCCATTAAAGTCATAAAAGCGGGCCATCTTGCTGGCCAATTTTTGCAGTTTACCGGATGTATCCAGCTCTGGGTTTTCGACAATACGTTGTAGTATTTGGGTGAATTTCTCCAACATATAGCTCAGGATTTCCATCATGAGGTCTTCCTTACCTTTGAAATAGTAATAAAAATGGGATTTGGCTATGCCCAATGTGATGGCTAGATCCCCAATACTGGTATCATGGTAGCCTTTCTGCCAAATCAAAAGCAAGGACTTTTGCAGAATTTCCTCCTTACTGGTTTTAATTGTGGGCATGAGTTGAATTTACTGGCTCAATTTATTGAACAATCGTTAAAATAGCGAGCTTTTGGACAAGTTTTTGACAAAATAGAGATTAAAGAAACGTTAAACCCCCTTTTGGTTTGATACTTTGGGGTACGGCTGCCGTCAAAATAGCGTTCTTGTAACAAAAAAAATTTACCATGCGCGGACGTTACCTAGTACTGCTGCCCCTCCTAGCCTGGGGTATTTTGCACAATCCAGTAGAAGCCCAGTTGGGCGGTTTGGTCAATAAAGCCAAAAATGCCGTACTCGGCAAAGGAGGTGACCTCAGTGCAGACGAGGCTGGCTCAGGCCTTAAAGAGGCTTTAAACGTTGGTATCGATCAAGCCGTCAGTTTCCTTTCTGCCAAAGACGGCTATTACACCAGCCCTTACAAGATCTTGATGCCTGAAGAAGCCAAAACCATGGCGGCCAAGTTGAAAATCATTCCCGGCTTTGCCAAGTTTGAGGAAGATTTATTGGAAAAAATGAACCGGGCGGCGGAAGATGCGGCAGCTCAGGCCAAGCCTATTTTTGTCAATGCCATCAAACAAATGACCTTCAAGGATGCCATTAACATTCTGATGGGTGAAAAAAATGCAGCTACTCAATACCTGCAAACCACCACTACCACGCCCCTGACCGAGGCTTTTTTGCCAGTGATTCAAACCTCTCTGGACAAATTTAAAGCTCGCGAATATTGGGCCAGCGCAGTTACCGCCTACAACAAAATTCCATTGGTTAAAAAGATGAACCCTGAGCTGGACAAATACGTCACGGAGAAATCGCTCTTGGGCATGTTCCAACTGGTGGCGAAAAAGGAATTGGAGATTCGTGAAAATGTCGATTCTCGGAGCAGTGATCTGTTGAAAAAGGTATTTGCAAAGCAAGACAAAAAATAGAATGACGAATTTTTCGAATGACGAGTGACGAATTTTCCCGGTAGCTCCCTTTATTCGTCATTCGTCATTTGGATTATTCGTCATTCCTTTCACTTGTTCATCCATTGCTCAATGGCCGAGAAAGCTTTTTCCCGAACTGGCAATGGAGATAAAAAGATATCGTGAAGCCCACCGGGAATGGGTTTGCTGCTTACGTTTTTGCCTAGTTTGGTGGCCTTGGTTCGGATAGTGGGGGCATCGAGTACTACATCTGAGCGCATCGCTTCGGGACCAAGCTCGCCACCCGAATAACTTTGCTGGGAAGTAAGCATGAGCACAGGACATTCGATATTCAAGCCCTGATCAACCTTACGATGGCCACTGATAATGGCATTGGCCCAGGATTGGTAAAAGGGAAAACCAGTACGAGGCCGCCAGGCAAAATTGAAATCCCACTCTCCCTTTTCACTGCTATGGATGGTCTGGGTATACAAGGGACTACCTTCGCGGGGCAAAACGGCATTGTAATTAAAACGCCCCAGAAAGCCATAAAAACGCAGTACGTTCATACTCAGGCCGTCAGCCTTAAAGCCTAAAAAAGGGCTATTCAGCACTAACCCATCAATGGCTTTGCGCTGATTTCCATGGGATGCGTACAGTGCCCCCGTAAGTCCGCCCGTAGAATGTCCAAAAAGGAGCAAATGCTGGTGGCCATCCCGTTGGGTAATGCGTTGAATAGCGCTGTCCAGTTCGGGGAAATATTCTTGCAAATCCCGGCAATAATTGGGTTTTTGATGGGGGAGCAAAGAGCGGCCGTATTTGCGTAATTCAAGGGCGTAAAAGTCAAAACCACGCTCATTGAACCATTTCGCTACATGGTCGTGGAAAAAATAATCCGCCCAACCATGGAGGTAAATGACTGCACTATCGCTGGGATGTGGAGCAGGTTTGGACAAAAGGGTAGCAAGGACTTTCCCTTCGTAATCATCAGGAAGGGCAATCGTTTCAATCCGATAGCTTTGATTGATTTGTTGATCCAGGCTGGAAAGTTGCACTGGTTTCTGGTACAAAAAAGTTTGTTGCTTGGGCAATCCCGAATAATAGATGAGCCCGATCAATAAACCCAGCGGGAGCAGGATCCAGAGTAGTCGACGTTTTTTCATTATCAGTCCGTAAGGTTTTAACTAAATAGTGGGGTAAAAATAAGCACTTATTTTTTTATCGCCCTTAAACAAAGCAGGGCGTCTAAACGGACGCCCTGAATAACCCCAAAAAACCAAATGAAAACAATCTACATATGAATACTCTTTTCAAGAGAATTGAAATCTACATCCAATATTGCAAAAAAATGCAGCTATTCGCTTATTTTTCAGCTTTTAACAACACTTTAACTTAAAAGAAAGAAAAGTAAAAAATGTTTACTACTTGTGTTTTACAAAAACGTCAAAACCACTAGAAAAATATACGGAGTCCAAAGCATTTTTTTTTGAGCCACATTTTTAATCGTTTTCTCAATTTTATGTTTTAATTTTGTTCGTAAACCAACAACGTGGCTAAAGTAAAAAAAATATTCGCCTGTTCAGAATGTGGAGCCACTGCCCCCAAATGGGTCGGTAAATGTCCCGCTTGTGGCGAATGGAATACCTACCAGGAAGAAATCATCTTTAAAGAAACCCCGCAGGAAACTGCAAAGAATGCCTGGAAACCCAAATCAGGCCCCTTGGACGGCCCCAAGCCCATTGCCCTTCCCGACATCAGTGCGAGCAACGTCATGCGCCTGGTGACGCCCGACAATGAGTGGAATCGGGTTTTAGGAGGTGGTATTGTACCCGGTTCTTTGATTTTGATCGGTGGACAACCCGGCATTGGCAAGTCCACACTTTTGTTGCAGGTGACTTTGCAGTTGAAAAACAAGGTCTTGTACGTTTCTGGAGAAGAAAGTGAAGAACAAATCAAGATGCGTGCCGATCGACTCCCGCACGCTCAGGATCATTGCTACATCCTGACCGAAACCAATGTGAGCAAAATCATCGCCTTTGCCAGCGAATTGGAACCCGACTTGGTCATCATTGATTCGATCCAAACTCTACAATCGCCGTACATAGAATCTACCCCGGGGAGCATCTCTCAGGTGCGCGAATGTGCGGGAGATTTGCAACGTTTTGCCAAAACCAGTCACGTTCCGGTAGTCATCATCGGACACATTACCAAAGACGGATCCATTGCGGGGCCTAAACTTCTGGAACACATTGTGGATGCGGTATTGCAATTTGAAGGCGACCAGCATTATACTTACCGCATCCTCCGGACCATCAAAAATCGCTTCGGCTCTACCGATGAGATGGGCATTTATGAAATGCAAGCCAACGGTCTGCGCGAAGTATCGAACCCTTCGGAGTTGTTGCTTTCCCAAAAAGAAGAAGACCTGAGTGGCAGTGCAGTGGCCGCAACGATGGAGGGGATGCGCCCCATGTTGATTGAAACACAAGCACTGGTGAGCAAAGCGGTGTATGGCACCCCCCAACGCTCGGCTACGGGTTTTGACCTGCGGCGTTTGAGTATGCTTTTGGCGGTATTGGAAAAAAGAGGGGGTATGCCTTTTGGCATGAATGACGTATTCCTCAACATTGCTGGTGGAATTCGGGTGGATGACCCGGCCATCGACCTAGCCATAGTAAGTGCGCTGATATCTTCGCTGGAAGATGTGGCGGTGCCCAGCAACATTTGTTTTGCCGCCGAAGTAGGGCTATCCGGGGAAATCCGCGCCGTCAACCGCATTGAGCAGCGCATTCAGGAGGCTGAACGCTTAGGATTTAATGAAATTTATTTTTCCAAATACAATTTGAAGGGCCTGGACCAAAAACGTTTCGGTATAAAATTACGGCCAATTAGTAAGGTGGAGGAACTGTATCAAGCTTTATTTGTTTAGTTTTGAACAATTAATTGCTTTTTATGAAACCAGTAGTTCTCTTCGACGGGGTCTGTAATCTTTGCAACGGGTTTGTACAAACCCTCATCAAGATTGACCCAACAGGTAAATTCCAGTTCGCGGCGCTACAGTCTGAATTTGGGCAAGAGGTAATGGCTAAGGCTCAATTGCCAGGCAATGAAATCAGTACAGTGATTCTTTACGACAATGGAAAGATTTTCACCCACTCAGATGTTCCGCTGGAGATTTGCCGGCAATTGGGTGGCGTTTGGAGTCTTTTCTTGGTATTTAAACTGATTCCACGTTTTTTACGCAACCGCCTTTACAATTGGGTGGCCAGCAACCGCTACCGCTGGTTTGGCCAACGAGAAAGCTGTATGATTCCGACTCCGGAATTACGGCAACGGTTTTTATAATCGAAAATTGGTCGCTGAGCGAAGTCGAAGCGCGCTTCGACTTCGCTCAGCGACCGATTTTCGATTATTCAACCATAAACTCTTCAACTTTTTCCCTATTTTCGCCCCCGTTTAAAAATAGACAAATGAGAAGGACCGAAATTGCTAAAGTATTGGCTCAACCTGTACTCAATGAATCAGTTACTGTGATGGGCTGGGTACGGGCTTTTCGTGGCAACCGCTTCATTGCCCTCAATGATGGCAGCACCCCGCATACTTTGCAAATTGTGTTGGATGCGGAAAAAATGGAGGAATCCATCCTCAAAAAAATCAAGTTTCACGCCTGTTTGAGTGTGACCGGACAATTGGTGGCTTCGCAAGGTGCAGGCCAGGCGGTAGAGGTGTTGGCGGAAAATGTAGAGATATTGGGAGAGTGTAATCCAGAAGATGGGTACATGATGCAGCCCAAGGCTCAAACCATGGAGTTTTTGCGTACCAATGCACACTTCCGCATGCGGACGAGCACTTTCAGTTCGGTGTTCCGTTTGCGCCATGCCGTAGCTTTTGCGGTGAACAAGTTTTACAACGACCGAGGTTTCTTTTATATGCATACCCCAATCATCACGGGTAGTGATGCAGAGGGTGCTGGCGAGATGTTTCACGTCACCACCCTGGACGTCAACAATCCTCCTCGTACGGAAGAGGGCGGCGTAGATTTTGGCCAGGATTTCTTCGGAAAAGCCACCAACCTTACCGTTTCTGGCCAGCTGCAAGGCGAAATCGCGGCTTTGGCATTGGGGAAAATTTACACTTTTGGGCCTACTTTCCGGGCCGAAAACTCCAATACACCCCGCCACCTGGCGGAATTCTGGATGATTGAACCAGAAGTGGCCTTTAACGACATTTACGACAACATGGACTTGGCGGAGGAATTCACCAAGTACCTGATCAATTATTGCCTCGAAAATCACCTGGCTGACCTCGAGTTATTGGACAAACGTTTGGCCGAAGAGCAAAATGCCCTGCCTAAAGACAAGCGTCGGGCTATGGGTTTGATTGAGCAATTACGGTTTGTGGTCGACAATGCTTTTGAACGCATTACCTATACCGAAGCGGTGGAGATTTTGATGAAATCCAAACCGTACAAAGAGAAAAAATTTGAATTCCCGGTAGAGTGGGGGATCGATTTACAATCGGAGCACGAGCGCTACCTGGTGGAAAAGGAATTCAAGAAACCAGTTATTGTACGCAACTACCCCAAAGAAATCAAGGCTTTTTACATGCGCCTGAACGACGATGACAAAACCGTTGCCGCGATGGACGTATTGTTCCCGGGTATTGGGGAAGTGATTGGTGGTTCACAACGTGAAGATCGCCACGATGTGTTGCTTGAGCGGGTAAAAGCAGTGGGTATTCCAGAAGAAGAACTGTGGTGGTACCTACAATTGCGCCAATTTGGTGGTGCACCGCACGCTGGATTTGGGCTCGGATTCGAACGGATGGTGCAGTTCATCACGGGCATGTCGAATATTCGGGACGTGATTCCTTTCCCACGAACGCCGGGGAATGCAGAATTTTAGAAAAACAATCAATTGGAATGGGTGGCCGAAAGGTCACCCAGATATACCCTGTTTATAGTATTTTTTAAAATTTTATATAATTTTTCCTCCACTTTGAAATATTGTCCCTATACTTGTACCATTATGACTTTGTTATGACAATTCAACGCTATTCGTTGAGTTCAGGGCAAAAAAAAAGCCGTACTCTGATGCACGGCCTCACGCTAATAACAAATCATAATCTCATGAAAAAATAAGACGACCTAAAAATCTTTATTAGAACGAACTAATGTCAAGTTTTGTTGCCTCTAACAGCTTGATTATGGAAGGTTCCCCGCGTTTTTTTGCGAGGAACCTTTTAAAGTTTATGGGACTATGATTACCGCACGACCAACTTGCCTGTGTTGATTAGTTGCCCTTCAGATGTTAACCGATACGAATAAATACCGGCGGCTAGTTGATCACGATAAACATGACAAATATTGCTGTTAAAGAACTTTTGCTGAATCAATTTTCCACTTAGATCATAGACGCTCAGCTGTAGTCTATTGTATTGACGGCCTTTGACTTCCAAAGTCACCATCTCACTAAAAGGATTGGGATAGATGTCTACTTTTACACCAGGGACGAACACTTCCTGACTCGAAGTCAGAATACTCACAAAATCAGGGAAGTGATCGACCATCCAGCGCACGGTGTTGGTTCCGGAGGGTAAACGGTAATCGAAATACACAGTAGCGCGATTGTCGATCACCGTCCCCTTAGGGTTGTTCGGTTTTTGGGATGCCCGGAATTCAACGTATCCGTATGTTTTTTGCGTTGTGCCGCCGTTGGCGGGGAGCAGATTAATACTGTCGAATGTAATCTTCAGGATACCACCTTCATATACTTCTAAAAAGTAAGGATGGCTACTTGCACCAGGTATGACTGTGGTGGGGTCGATTGCCTGGCTAAGGGTATCTCTGATTACTACACGTTGAACGGTATCACTGCCGGAATTTTGGAAGAACACTGTAAATGTCAAATCGGTTTTTGCATCAATGGTACTTTGTTTACCATAGCCTTTGGGATGGCCTCTTAATGCCACCGGCTGCACAACGCTTAAAATCTCTTGTATGTCAACCGAGACAAAAGCATCCTGATCGTCTTCAGGAAACTGGGTTACATGTCCCGTTTTTATTGGTGTTCCCGTTTCGGCGCATCCTTCCACTGCCACTGTTGGCAAGCTTCTTCCGGGGTGGCCTGTCGATTGTTCTGCGAACAAGCGCAAGGTTGATCCCGCAGGATTAGGAATACGGACCTCAATGGTTTGTCCACTTTGCAATTGATAGCTTGGGGTAACATTGCGCATGATCACGTCATCAACAACCACGATTCCTTTTTTACGTTCCAGCATATTGCCTTTGCCAATATTCTGAATCTCAAAAATCACCGTGTCTTGTTTACATCTGCCGCGTACTACGATGCTTGAACGATCCCAACGAGGATCAAGATCCAAGCAAAAAGTGTCTGGGAAAACCCTGGCTGAAACCAGTCCACTTTGGCCGTTTGCGATACCACTACAAGTAAGTGTAGTACTGATCGAAAATGATCCACAGCCGTTGACTGGAACTGTGCCGAGGCGGAAGCGCAATTTACCGTCGCTGAGTTGTTCTGCCGAGATAGTAGATGACTTGAAAGTCAACTTATTATCCAAAGCCAGATCAACGTAGGCGTTTGTGGCATTTGCCGTTCCAGTGTTGCAGTAGTTGACGACGTAATCTACGTCGCTGCACTCAGCAAGGAATGGAGTTGTAATGTCCACTTCCATGTAAGGGCAATCTACTGCTGCCGTTGCACCAAAATCAACTCGCAAAGAATCGTAAAACTCACGAAGGCGTACGTTTACTCCTTCGGCATTACAAGCTGCCCAGTAGCGATTGGGTGGCAGTACTTTTAAATTGTACACTCCAGTATCTACCAGAATGCTGTAATTGCCATTTTCGTCGCTGGTGCCGTATACTACTTCAATACCTTTGGTTGCTTTGATGATCCAACCCGAGAGGGGAGCCTCTCCGTTGTCATAATCGCATTGGTTGTCGCGGTCCACAAAAATCCGGCCGTTGAGGCGATTGGTAATGGTGTTTCCCGAGGCATCCGTTTTGACCAGAATGAGGTCGTTAAAGGTGTTGAGTAGCTGGCCGTTGTAACCGGTAATGATGTATCCACCCGCTTTGGTGGCTTGAATATCGCGGCCTTCTTCAGTAAATTCTGCATCGCCAATAGCTTTTTCCCATAGTATGTTGCCTTTGGCATCAACTTTTGCGACCAAAAGGTCTACGTTTGCAGCACTTACCAATTTCAGGCCAGTGATAACCAAACTGCCATCCTTTAATTCAGTAATGGCGTTGGCTTCTTCTTCTACCTTATCGTCTCCGATGGAGCGCATCCAGCGCTGATTGCCATTTGCATCGTATTTTACGATGAGGGCGTCAGCGTTGTCGTTGATCACTCCTGCAACCGCTAATCCATTGTCTTGTGTAGTGATAATGGCGCGGCCTTCTTCGCGGAAACTGTTGGCGATCCGGCGTTCCCAGATGATGTTACCCGTATTGTCAACCCGATAAAGAACGATGTTATTGTCGAATCCAGTTTCGCTGCGGCTATTGCCCAAAAGTGCAAAACCATCTCCGATGCGACTCAGGCTTTTGCCTTCATCTTTGCGCGGCGTTCCATAGGTTTTTGACCAGATCGCTGTGCCATCGGCGTTGAACCGAACCAATAAGATGTTCTCATCTTCGTCTGTGGTTGCTTTGCTGGTTCCAATTACGGAGAACCCTCCGTCTGAATTGAGAACAACGTCGCTTGCGCGCTCATTGCCTGCTCCACCAAATTGCTTACTCCACAGTAGACCGCCTTTGCGATCTATTTTTAAAAGGTATATGTTTTCCCTCTCGCCTGGTTTGCCAACGATGTTGCCAACGATGAGGTAATTTCCATCAGCCGTAGGGATGATTGCTCTGGCTTGTTCCTGAAAACCTTCGTCGTAGTACTTGGTCCATAAAATGGTACCATCGATATCGGTACGTACTACGAAGATGTTCTGGTCATTGTCTGTCCCGAAAGATTCACCGAACCCAACTACGATAAATCCTTCGTCTTCAGCTTGCAGAACCGCCCAACCTTCGTCCTCTTTAGAACCGCCAAAGTTGAACTGCCATCCCTGTGCTTTCAATCCGCCTGCAGTCGTTACTAATAACATGAACGCAACTACAAAAGAGTGCAATGAGATCATGTTATTTGCAGGTCGGAGTTTCATGAGTGCTAATTCTAATTGCTTTACTGCTGAATGCAATACAAAGATGCAGCACCTTTCTGCTGGAAACAAAGACAAAAAACGGCAATTGTTGAAAAAAAACACCTTTTTCCTTTGAGCTATCATGGTCTTATGACTTTTTTATTTTTTGATTGACAATGTTTTATAACTTTGCATGCATCTAAAATTCTGTTGAAAAAACATTTTTTAAAACTCATGCAAAATAGTCAACTCACCCTCATTTTATTTGCACTTTCCAAGAAAGAAAGCCGGGAATTGCGCAAATGGCTGGTCTCACCCATCCATAATCAACGCTCAGACGTGGTACAATTATATGAGTATCTTACGAGTGGGAACCGCCTTGAGGATGACAAAAGCCTGGAAAAGGAGCGGATTTTTAGAAAATTGTACCCCAAAGAGGCGTATGATGATGCCCGGATGCGGCAGGTGATCCATTTTCTGCAAGAATCGATTGAAGATTATTTGACCTTTAAAAAAGCCGCAGAAGATGAAATATTATCCAAACTGTACCTCGCCCAAAGTTATCGGGAGCGTAAATTAATGAAGCTCCACGATAAAATCATGAAAGAAATTCAGCAAAAACAGGAATTCCAGCCTTTGCTCAACGACGAATCAATGGAGTTGCGGTATCTGGTAGAAAAAGAAAAGTCACTGCAACTGAGTGAAAAGTCGCGTGCAGTAGCCTTGAACTACCAGGAAATGTCGGACATCGCCGAAATGGCTTTTATCGCCAAGAAGTTAAAGATGGCTTGTCTGATGCTTTCCCATCAAAAAATCTACAAAAAAGATTACGATTTTGGCATGCTGGATGCTCTTTTGGACTACATTAAAAACAAGGAAGGCATCTTGGACACCCCGTTTATAAAGGTGTACTACCACATTTACAACCTATTTCGTTTTCCTCAGGAGGAAGAACACTTTTACGAAGTAAAAAACAACCTGCGTAATTACGATTATGCCTTTAGCAATGCCGAAAAATCGGATTTGTACCTGATCGCCATCAATTACTGCATTGGCCGAATGAACATCGGGAGCAAACAGTTCGTACGGGAAGCTTTTGAGTTTTATCAAAAAGGTTTGGAGCATTCCATTTTATTGGAAAGTGGCTTTTTAAGCCCTTTAAATTTTCGAAACATCGTTTCTATTGGGACTACGCTCAAAGAGTTTGACTGGGTGAGCAACTTCATCAAGGAATACCAGCAGAACCTGGCCCCCGAATACCGCGAGAATTTCGTGAAATTTGCCATGGCACGCCTCTACTTTGAGCAAGGCGACTACGACCGGGCCCAAGACCTTTTGATTCAGTTCGACATTGACGATATTCTGATCAACCTCACAGCCAAAACCATGCTGATTCGCCTGTACTACGAGAAAGATGAGTTTATGGCACTGGAATCCCTCCTCGACAGCATGCGGACCTACATCAACCGCAAAAAAATGCTGGCCTACCATAAGATGTCCTTTAAAGAATTGATCAGTGCCTCCAAACGGTTGATCAAAATTCAGTTCAACGACCGCAAGAAGATTGAAATTTTGAACAACCAAATCACCAATTCGCGGATTTTACCTTCGCACATGAAAGAGTGGTTTGTGGAGCAATTAAAAAAATTGAGACGGTGATTAGAGAAATATTTTCAAAGGAATCATGCGGCAAAGCGGCAAATTCAATAAATTACCAATAGAAAATTATCTTCGCACCCCACAACCACTACCACCATGACCATCATTGAAGTCCAAAGCCCAGAACACTGGAAACTTTTCCACCAGCTACCACACCGCATCTATGCCAATGACCCCAATTGGATCACACCCATGGAAGGTGATGTCCAGAGTACCTTTACGCCGGATAAAAACCATGCTTTTGAGCATGGCGAAGCCAAAGTTTTTGTACTCCTGGATGAACAAAACCAACCCGCCGGGCGCATCGCTGCCTTTATGGATCACCGCAACAATAAACTACAACCTTATCCACTAGGGGGCATCGGCTATTTTGAGTGCATCGAAAATTCGGCTTATGCCAAGGCGTTATTTGAAACGGCAGAAAACTACCTCTGCGAAAAGGGCATGAAAGCCATCGACGGCCCCATCAACTTTGGAGGAAGGGATAAATTCTGGGGCCTGTTGGAAAAAGGTTTTGATCCACCCCTGTTTCAAGAGACCTATAACCCACCTTATTATACGGACATGTTTGTGGCCAATGGCTACATCGCCTGGGAGCAAATCCTGACCATGAAGGGTAAGCCCAAAGACATCGACCTGTCGCGCTTGCGAGCCGTCATCCAACGAGTCCGCTCTGGCAACAACAACATCCACGTAGAGACTTACAATCCAGCGAAACTGGAGCGATATGCCGACGATTTCACCGAAGTGTACAACGCTGCCTTTGGTCATTACGAACATTTTCGGCCCGCTGACCAGGAAGGGTTTAAAAAATTGATGAAAGAGGTCAAAAACATCATCGATCCCAAATTTTTGGGCATTGCTTATTATGAAGACAAACCCGCCGGGTTTTGTGCCTTTTTCCCCGACATCAACCCTTACCTCAAGTTTACCAAGGGCAAACTCAATTGGTGGAAAGCCCCCCTATTTTTGCTCAAGCTCAAACTCTCCTGGCGCCGACAGGCCAAGGGGACCGGTTTTGGTGTTCATCCAGCCTACAAAACCAAAGGGATTTTTGCCTTTATCGTGGAGTTTATGAATTCCGACTACATCCAAAAACGTTACGAAAACATTTACCTCACTACCGTAAGAGCGCACAACAAAGAGGCGGTGAGCATTTACATGAAAACGGGAGTTTGGGTGGACCGGGTGCATATCGGTTACCGCAAGTCACTGGATGAGTCGATTGTGGTGGAGCCGAATTATTTTATGGAGATTGCATAAAAAAAATACCCCTTCGGTGGAGCCATCCAGCCGAAGGGGCATTTTGCATTTTTCAAGCAGCGGAGCAATTATGCTCTCTTGATGAAAAACGCCTTAGGAAGATAAAGTACAAGTTCTTGATTGATGACGAGTTTACCTTCACGAATGTCATTCCATTTCACCAGATTGTCCACAGTAGTACCAAACAAGGTGGCGATTCTATTTAAATCGTCGCCCTTACTGGTCACATAAGCCGTTTTGATGGTTCCTGTTGGCAACTTCGAATTGCTATCCAGGTAACTGCGCAGCAAAAGAGAACTTTCGCTGTTGGGCAACATCAACAGGTGGCCTTTGGCACTGCGGGGAATGATACCGCCCGTGAAGCTTGGATTTAATGCTGCAATCACTGAAGTTTTTACCCCAGAGATACGAGCAATCTCGCCAAAAGACAAGCTGCGGTAGATTCGTACTACCCGAGCATCGGGCGAGTAATAGAATGGAATAACGGGCTGCAAGCCGTGTTTGTGATAGTAGCTCATCACATAAGCGGTGGCCAGATAAGCGGGAACGTAACGGCGCGTTTCGTGCGGCAAATAGTTGCTAACAACGCTGTAATTTTTGGTACCAGCCTTGCGCACTGCCGACTTGATGGTACCGATCCCCGAATTGTATGCGGCCAACACCAAGGTCCAATCGCCGAGTTCATCATGCAGGTATTTCAGCATTTGTACTGCTGCTTCGGTAGAACGGTACAGGTCAAGTCTTTCGTCGACTCCGCCACCCATTAGCAAGCCGTAGTGGCGTGCAGCGACAGGCATCAATTGCCAGATGCCCGAGGCACCTACAGCAGAACGCACTTGCGGTTGCAAGCCCGATTCGATAACCGACAAATACTTGAGTTCTTCAGGTAATCCGTATTGGTTGAGATAGTGCTCAAATACGGAAAAGTACAGGTTGGAGCGACCAATAACGAGTTCTGTCTCTTTTTTGCCAGTACCAATGTACTGACGAATCCGAGTCATTACTGATTCGCTGGTTTTCACTTCGATAGGCAGGCTTAGTTTACCAAGCCGTTCCTTCACGAGTGTTTCGGTAAGTGCAGTTTTGCTGGAAATAATACTTACCTCGGTTTTGTGTGCTTTCGCGCCAACAACAGCTGGAGAAGCGGTCAAGCCGATCACCAGCGCCGTAGCAACTGTCCATGGGAAATTCATCAAAACAAAATTTGGTGATACTGAACTAACTTTTTTGCAATAATTCCATTAGTTTGACCTAGTCAGTTCAGTTGGGCAATATACCCCAGTAACTACATGTATGTCGAAGACTCCATTTCGTTACCGCCGTGAGGCAAAGTTAAGCCCGTTTATCGGTTTACGCAATGCATTGTAAATCAATCACGATTTGGATGCTCTTTGTAAACGATTAAGTATTTTGGAAAATTATTTGGTAATTTTTGCCAGTTTGGGGGTGATTTTGGGGCTTTCTTTGTAAAAATCCAAATAAATGCAATGGATTCGAGCAAACGAGCGTACCTGAAAAGTGGTATATTTTTTTACTTATTTAACGTTTTTATGACCTTTCTGTGACGTAACCTAGGGTTTTCCACAGGTTTTTTTGGCTCATAACAACACTTTTGGCAGGAAATATATGCACACTAAAATACATGTAATGAAGATAAAAATTTTGGCATTTGGGATTACGAGGGATATTTTAGGTGGTAGTACGGTAGAAATGCAAATTCCAGCCGAAGCTAGTGTCGCCGATTTGCGCGCTGTCTTATACGCCGAATATCCAGCTTTGCAAAAGCTAAACAACCTGGCAATCGCGCTGAACACGGAGTATGCCAGCGAGGAGCAGAAAATAACCGAAAGAGATGAAGTGGTGCTGATTCCACCAGTAAGTGGAGGATAAGAATGGGTGTGAAAGTGTGAGTGTGATGGTGTGGGTGTGTTGGGGTAGCCCAATGTTGCTGTTCTGCCCTGGAGGCAAATCTTTGGTTTAATTAACAAGCTCTAAGGACTGCCTCAACGCCATATTCTTCACCTGCTCCAGCAACGCTGGCATAACCCGTTCTAGCTCAGGCGACAATTCAATCTGTTGCGACTGGATCATTTCAATGGATACCGCGAATAAATATATCTTCGGCATCTTGCCCAAGATGGCCAAACCTTCTACCAAATCGCGCAGACCAATGTCATGGGTGCTCATTGCCCGGGGGAAATCAGCGGCAAAACGTGGCTCAATCACCCGAATGGTCCCCGTTGGCCGATCATCCAACGTTGCATCAATCAGGATGACCACTGGGTAGTTTTCAAAATATTCCATCAGAAAAAAACCGCCAGTTCCTCCATCCAGCACATCCACGCCTTCGGGTAGTACCTCATTGCTCAGGCGTTGGGCTACGTGTACACCAACGCCTTCATCGCCCATCAAATAATTGCCAATGCCCATGATTAGAACTGCCATAAGGTCGCTCGTTTAAAAAGTGACCGGGTGAATCGCACTCACCCGGTCGACAATGTTGCAATGAAGAAAATATTACTGTTAATTGACTTATTTTTGCCCCACTACTTATGTTTTGTTTTTAGCTCCTCTACTGCATCTTCCTCTATGAATTTCCAGCCACCGCCCATGGACGAAATTTCACCCCGACCTTCCACATAATCATGGTAAAAAACCAGGTAAACGTGGACTACTGCAAAGAGGATGAAAAACCACATTGCCGCATGGTGGAAATGCCGTAGCGGCGCGTCTCCTCCAAACATACCAGGAACCCAGGCGAACAATTGTGGAAACCACCAGGTGCTCGTGGCTGCGTACAAACCAAATCCAGTAATTACCTGTACCACGAAAGCGATAAAAGTCAAAAAATAAATGAACCCGGCCAGCTGATTGTGCCCTACGGCCATGTGTTCTTTACCTTTGAGCTGTAGGATGTCCATTTTGATGACCTGCCACATCTCCTGAAAAAAGCGCCGATTTGTGGGGATAAAATTCTTCCAGGAAGCATATTTGTTGCCCACAAAGCCCCAGTAAATCCGGATGATGAAGTTGAAC
This sequence comes from Saprospiraceae bacterium, assembly GCA_027486765.1. GTDB lineage: Bacteria > Bacteroidota > Bacteroidia > Chitinophagales > Saprospiraceae > Haliscomenobacter. Next base: position 336 of record JAIXOO010000400.1, on the reverse strand, counting down.
AAAAATAGGTACGCCGCTACAAAATGGATGAACCGCACTTTGCCAAACCAGAAGCGGAAAACCGCTTCGTCGCTTACCTGCAAAGCAGGAGGGTTGGAAATTAAAAAACCGGTCACTACCAAAGCGGTTATACTGGCTGCATTGAGCCAATGGTAAACCCTGACGGGCAATTCCCATACAAAAACCCGCAGGAGTTTGTGGTGAACAATTTGATGCTCGCTCATAGCCTTAGCTTTTTGTAATAAGTAGTGGGGCAAAAATAAATGTTCATTTTTTCTGAGCCAAAGGATTAGATAAGGCACTTAAAATGAAACGTTTACTTATCTAATCCTTTGG
>JAIXOO010000155.1 GCA_027486765.1 Saprospiraceae bacterium | reverse complement strand
GCAATCAAAGCGGTAATGGCGATTAAAAAAATCCACCAAGCCGAGTTCAAAACCGAAAATTTCAACTTGTCGATCGGCGCATCCGAGTCCTTCAATCGCTTCAGGTAATTGTTGAATTGAGTCAAGGGGCGTTGCTGTTCCTCCTGGCGCAGTTTTTCCCGCGATTGCTCCATTTTCAGTTCGTGGCTGAGCAACTCGTTGCAGTTGCTGCAATAGTCCCGATCCTCATTCCAGGTCTGGCAAGCGGGGCATTTGATCCGTTTGGACATGTCTATTTGTTTGGTTTTAGGTGAAAAACATTCTGGCGATCAAAGGTATCCCTTCTCATCACCTATTACTGTGTAATCAGACACTTTTTTTGTGCCCTGGGCAGGCAAAAAACCGCTAATTTATATCCTTTTTTTCATCGCCACCATGTTTGCACTCCCTCCCCCAACCCATGGCTTTAGCCGTGGGAGGGGACATATAAACCAGCCCATGGCTTCAGCCGTGGGTGAGGGGACATATAAACCAGCCCATGGCTTCAGCCGTGGGTGAGGGAACACATAAACCAGCCCATGGCTTCAGCCACGGACATCTATACCCATCACCCTCCTTACCTTCTCCTCCCGCATAAACAGCGGCAAATTCCGCATAATCGACTCCTTCAAAGCCCCCAAAATCCTCCGCTTGCTGAAATGTGGATGCGTCAACAAACTAATCTCCCGCACGGGCGCAGGTGCCTGAAAAAAACGCACATACTGCATCTGATCCTCATCTAAGTCCAGCACCGCCAATTGAGGCAGAATGGTGATCCCCGAATGATTCTCCACCAGTCGCCGCAAGGTCTCCAAACTCCCCGCCTCATAAGCAATATTGCCCCAGCCACTTTGCGCCTTTTGCAGTGCGCAGAGGTTCACCACTTGGTTGCGCAAGCAGTGCCCTTCCTCCAGGAGCACCAAACGATTGGGGTCAATGTCATCTGTAATCAAATATCGCTTTTCCAGGATGGAAGTTTCTCGCGGAGCATACGCCACAAACTCTTCGTAAAAAAGCGCATCTTTGACAAATAAATCCTCATCCGTGGGCGTAGCCAGCAGCAGCGCATCCAGTTGTTCCCGTTTGAGTAAGGCCAACAAATTTTCGGTAGTCCGCTCGTGGACGTGCAACTTGATGTCAGGATACCTATCTGAAAAATCCCTTAAAAACAGCGGCAAAAGATATGGGGCCAAAGTAGGGATAATGCCCAGGCGAAACTCCCCACTCAAGGTTTCACAATGGTCGCTCACCAGTAGGCGCAGGGCCTCTGCTTCGCGCAAGACCCGCCGAGCTTGTTGAATGAATGGAGTGCCCAATTCAGTGGGCAAGATCGGCTGCCGACTGCGGTCAAACAATTTCACACCTAGTTCTTCCTCCAACTTTTGCAAAGCCGCACTCAAGGAAGGTTGCGCCACATGGCACTCTTCGGCGGCGCTTGAAAACCGGCGGTGGTTGTCCAGGGCTACCACATATTCTAGTTGCTGTAGTGTCACTTTGTGATAGTTTTTATCTATACAAAGTTAGAAACGATTATCATTTCAAATGAGTTTAAAATCTGCACCTGCGTCTTTTCAACAAACAAATACAATCGATTGCATTATCTCAAAATAAATAAGCCTTGTATTATTTGGCTGTACAGCGAAAATCCGCTCATTGATTGGCATCGTTTCAAAAAAAACTGCAAAATATTTTACGAAATCGATTTCATAAATTAAAATCCTTTTCCGACATTTGCCCCGTGATAGAATGAGCTTATCTGGGTTTTCAAAGCATTCTGCATAAACTATAAACAAACATTTTTCCAAATCGCACAGGCACTGACGAGTGTAGACCTGATACATTTATTGGTGCCTGCGATGTTTTCTCATTTCTGACAGCCCGGAAAAGGAAAATGCCGTTATCTTGGTCCTCCGGAAAGTCCACGTAAAAATTTGTTAATCAGTCCAAATTCCACACAATGATTCAAACCATGCGTTGGTTTGGGCCAAAAGATCCGGTAAGCCTCGCGCACATCCGTCAAGCGGGTTGTACCGGAGTGGTCACTGCCTTGCATCAAATTCCAGTCGGAGAAATCTGGTCTCCGGAAGCCATCGCCGAACGGATTGCCCTCATCGAAAAAGCGGGGGGCCTGTATTGGTCGGTGGTCGAAAGTTTACCCGTACACGAGGCCATCAAAAAGGGGCTGCCCAGCCGCGATGAGTACATTGCCAATTATCAAACCTCACTGCGGAACTTGGCTGCTGCTGGCATCCAAACGGTGTGTTACAACTTCATGCCTGTATTGGACTGGTCGCGCACTGATCTGGTCTACGAATTGCCAAACGGTGCCAAAACCTTGCGCTTTGTCTGGCAAGACTTTGCAGTATTTGACTTGTGCATTTTGAAGCGCCCGGGTGCCGATCAGGATTATACACCCGAAGAGCAAAAAGCAGCAGTAGCTCATTTCGCCAGCATGAGTACGCGGGAGAAGGAGAAGTTACAAAGAACAGTATTGTTGGGTTTGCCAGGCTCCGAAGAAGCCTTTACGTTGGATACCTTTCAGGGTTTATTGGACAATTACGCCCAGATTGGCGACGCTGAATTGCGCCAAAATTTGTATTACTTTATTCAACAAGTTGCGCCAGTAGCCGCCGAATGTGGCATCAATCTGTGCATCCACCCCGATGATCCCCCCCGGCCTCTACTGGGTTTGCCCCGCGTGGTGAGCACCGCCGCCGACCTGCAACTACTGCTGGACGCCTGTCCCCAACGCGCCAACGGGATTACTTTCTGTACGGGTTCCCTCGGGGTTCGGGCCGACAATGATCTGCCGATGATGTTCTCTCGTTTTGCCGAACGCATCCACTTCATCCACCTGCGGGCGACCAAACGCGAAGACAATCCCCTGAATTTTCACGAAGCCGATCACCTTACTGGGGATGTGGACATGTATGCCGTAGTGAAAGCGATTGTGCTCGAAGAAAGACGCCGCGCTGCTGCGGGCTACAAAGATGCTCAAATCCCTTTCCGCCCCGATCACGGCCACCAGATGTTGGATGATTTGGGTAAAAAAACGTATCCAGGTTATTCGGCCATTGGGAGGCTGAAAGGGTTGGCGGAAATTAGGGGGCTGGAATTAGGGATTCGGAATTCGTTTCGTTGAGCGATTTTTACGTTTACTAAACTAAGGTAGGTTATACTCCCCTTCCAGGCAGGGTTGATTATTTATGAAAAAATTCATTCTTCTTACTCCATGCCAAAGCGACAACAATAGCAACGCGGACGACGCGGATTTACGCGGATTTTTTCCCGCCTTCGGCGCGATTAGGATAAGACTAACCCCAAGGCAGAAAGCTACGAAAAAACCATTTTCGATTCAGCCTGCTTAGTGTCTTTGCTCCTTCGTTGTAAAAACCTTTGCCGCAGGCAAAGCAAAATCCGCGTAAATCCGCGTCGCCCGCGTCGTCCGCGTTGCTATTCTTGTCGCTTTGGTATGAATGCATAGATTTGTGGGTAATCGACAGACTTTCGAAGTTTAGAACGTAAACCACATGAGGCCTTTTAAACGAACAAACAAACAAAAACATGAGACTCAAAATTTGTCTTTTCCTGCTCTTACTGACCAGCATTGTAGCCAAAGCCGACGATGGTTATCGCCTCTGGTTGAAATACGATCTGCTCAAAAATGCCAGTGTTCGAGCCCAGTACCTGCCATACACGCAATACATCGCCTACAGTTCTGCCGACCCCGTCGCACAAACGGCGGCCAAGGAATTGCAGGCAGGTTTGCAAGGTTTGTTGGGCAAAAGTATCCGGCTACAAAATACAGCCAGTGCCGCACCGGGAGGAATTGGTTTAACCCTCAATGCCACGCCAATTGGCAGTTTGGGCACCGAAGGCTATTCCCTGGCCGTCCAAAATGGCCGCATCAGCATCAGCGCCAATACGCCTTCCGGCCTTTTGTATGGAGCTTTTGATTTATTGCGCAAAGTACAAACGGCCTCGGCTGTAAGTAAAATCCCTGGTAGCAGTACCCCACGTATACAACTGCGTATGCTCAACCATTGGGACAATACCAATGGCACCATCGAGCGCGGCTATGCGGGTGCCTCCCTGTGGAAATGGTATGAATTGCCAGAAAACATCGATCCGCGTTACCGCGATTACGCCCGGGCCAACGCCTCCATTGGCATCAACGCAGTGGTGGTGAACAACGTCAACGCCAGCGCCCGTTTTATGAGCCGCGAGTATTTGCTCAAGGTCAAAGCACTGGCCGATGTATTCAAACCTTATGGCATAAAAGTGTTCCTTTCGGTCAATTTTGCTGCGCCACGTATCTTAGGCAAGTTGAAAAACTCCGATCCACTCGAACCAGCAGTGCGGCAGTGGTGGGTGGAAAAAGCCAAGGAAATTTACGGCATCATCCCGGATTTTGGCGGTTTTTTGGTGAAGGCCAACTCGGAAGGTGAACCCGGCCCTCAAGACTTTGGCCGGACCCACGCCGACGGTGCCAACATGTTGGCCGAAGCCGTAGCACCCTTCAAAGGCATCGTCATCTGGCGTGCTTTTGTGTACAAAGCCGACCCTAAAGGCGATCGCTTCAAAGCCGCCTACGAAGAATTTAAACCTTTTGACGGCAATTTTTTGCCCAATGTAGTAGTGCAGGTCAAAAACGGCCCGATTGATTTTCAACCTCGCGAACCCTTCTCGCCCCTCTTCGGTGCCATGCCCAAAACGCCCCTGGCCATGGAATTCCAAATTACCCAGGAGTACCTCGGCTTTTCCACCAATTTGGTTTACCTCGCCCCTTTGTTCAAGGAATGCCTGGATGCCGATACCTATGCCAAAGGGCCTGGGTCAAGTGTAGCCAAGGTTATCGATGGCAGTTTGCACCAATACCCCTTCACCGTGATGGCGGGAGTAGCCAACACGGGTTCCGACCGCAATTGGTCTGGGCACCTGATGTCGCAAGCCAATTGGTACGCCTTTGGCCGATTGGCCTGGGATCATCAATTGAGTAGTGCCAGCATTGCTGAAGAGTGGATCAAAATGAGTTTGACCCAGGACGCTCCGGCGGTCACAATCATCCGCAACATCATGGAGCGTTCGCGGGAAGTGTACGTGGATTTCACTACCCCGCTGGGCCTACACCACATCATGGGACAAGGCATCCACTATGGTCCAGAGCCTTGGTTGGAGCGCAGCGCCCGTCCAGATTGGACTTCAATCTATTACCACCGGGCCGATTCCATTGGTTTGGGTTTTGATCGTGGGGTAAATGGCAGCAATGCATTGAGTTTGTACCACCCCGGTGCGGCCAAGGCCTGGAGCCAGATGGATGATTGTCCCCTACCCTTTTTGCTCTGGTACCACCACGTGCCCTGGGGCAAGAAGCTCAGCACGGGCCGTAGTCTCTGGGATGAATTGTGTACCCGTTATTACACCGGAGCCGAAGCGGTGGCCACCATGCAAAAGGAATGGGCGACTTTGAAAGGTAAAATGGATGCAGAGATGTATGCTGATGTATCCGGGAGGTTGGCGGTACAATACCGGGAAGCCATCTGGTGGCGCGATGCCTGTGTGCTCTATTTTCAGCAATATTCCAAAATGCCGATCCCGGCACCCTTTACGCCACCTACCCGAACCTTAGATGAGATCAAGCTGCTGGTGCAGATTTACCAGTATCGGTAATAGGTTTTGCGCAGATTTCACGAGTTTTCCACAAGAAATCTGCGCAAACTAAAAGCCCCCCATAATCAATCGAAAAAAATCCAGAACTTTGAGCTACAAATCACTCAACATGGTTCTGCACTTTACCCCTCTTCCAGCTCTTCAGCATTTTGTAAAAAAAATCATCCTGGCGCGGTATCAATTGAATGCTAGTAACCCTAGACCAACCACTCCATTTCCGCCCCAACCTGGACATTGCCTTTATTTTTATCCTTATGACAAAATTATTAGTCGAAACTATGCCAATCAAAAGATTGAAGAGCAGCCACATTCTACGCTGATTGGTCCTCAATTGTCACGAGTAGACCTCACGATGGGCTACAATATGCTCGTAATCATGGTTGTTTTTCAACCTGGTGGTATGCACCGCCTACTTGGCATTCCAATGACGGAGATGCTCAATCAACCCTTTGATGCTGTTTCTATTTTAGGCAAAGACATTGATGAAGTCATTGAACAGCTCAATGAGGTACTAGACTTTAATCAAATGATTGCCATTGTGCAAAAATACTTGCTGTACAAGAGCACAAAGCTAAAAGACATTCTTCCGATTGAGCTGGTATTGGCAAAAATGACTACCCTGGAGCGGTTCAGCAATGTCGATCATTTGGCCAAAAACGCATGTGTCAGTGTGCGTCAGCTGGAACGCCAATTTAAAGAAAGGATTGGCATTTCGCCTAAGTTGTATGCCCGGCAAGCCCGTTTTTCCAAAGCCTGGGTGATGCATGAAATCAATCCCAAGCTATCGTGGGCTCAAATTGCTTATAGCTGTCACTACGCTGATCAGATGCACATGATCCGGGATTTTAAAGATTTTGTAAATGGGACTCCTTCCATTTTAAAAAGCGATTTAGAAAAAACCAACTTGAGGCTGCAAGGCACTTCCCTGTTTTAATCAAACGGCAACGATACAGGTTGTCGCATTTGATCTATACCCGAGGCAATCTGGCCGCTACTTTTGTGTTGCAATTATTTATTAATCAAAACACAACTTCATGAAAACCATTGCCCTATTGACCTTTTTGCTTTTCCTTAGTTGCACAATTTTTGCTCAAAGTGCTCAAGACGAACTTGACGTACGCGCGGTGATCAAAACCATGGAAACCGCCTGGAATGCACACGATTATTCCTTTACGGGGAAAAATGACATTTTCGACCCCAATGCTGCTTTGATCAACCCGGTAGGCATGTACTGGAAGAATAAGGCTGAAATCCTCAAAGCGATGCAGTCTTTTGGTGATACCAGATTTAAGTTCACGTCTACTCAGTACAACATCAAAGCCGTTAAATTTTTGGCACCTACGGTTGCTTTGGTTACCATGAGTGCCAAAGATGTGGTAGAACAAGATTCTCCTGTTGGTAAAAAAGGAGACAGCTCAGAGGGCATGTATTTCATCTCCCTTCTCAAAGGAGGAAATGGATGGAAAATCACCTCGTTGCAGGTTACCGAAGTCAATGTTAATGCGGCACCAATGAACCCAATCAAGTAGATACAACGACTGCTCACATAACCAAGAAAGAGAAACGAAGGTCGATTTTTGAAGTGCGTAGTGCCAGAACCATTCTGTCTGTTTCGGCGCTACGCCTTCGTAATGTTACTTACGCTCCATCTCTACCTGGCGCATCGGCATTGCATCAATGACCTCTTTTGATTTTTACAATCGCTCTCCCAACCAATACAAAAACGCATCTGGGCCAAAGGAGGAATTGCCCCAATAATGCCCCAAACGTACAATCACCAAGTTTTTGGTAGGATGTACAAACACAAATTGGTTGAGTACCCCCGCTGCATAATAGGCGGGAGTCCGGTAAGCGACGCGGTAGAACCTCCCCCTTCCGTCGCGGCCAGGGCGGCCAGTCACTTCGCTGGGAGACGGGGTAGATTGGCTAAACCTTAGCGCTTCGGTAGAATCCCGAAATGTACGGGTTGATGGACGGCTCCACCAATGATTTTTGTACCCATTGTATTGTTCCATAAGTGTGGGATCAGTGCAGGCCCTTACCCAATCCGTAGAAACGATCTGTTGGCCGTTCCATTGGCCCTGACTCAAATACAGACGACCCAATTTGGCAAAATCTCTGGTTGTGGCGTTGATGCAACAAAAGGCTCGAACGGTTTTGCGGGCATCGGTATTCCAGCTCCCATTGCTTTCCATTTGTAAGGGGGTCCAGATTTTAGCTTGCAAGTAGTCTTGCAGTTTTTGCCCACTTGCCCTTTCAACAATCAACCCTAACAATTGGGTATTCAGGTTTTTATAGTCTTTTTCACCAGGCTTTTTTTCCGTTTTGGATTTCAAGGCAATTTTGGTCACGTTGTGGCCGAAACCCAATTTGATCACGTTGCTGAACGGGCTATTGGAGGTTTCCAGACTTTTGATGCCACTGCGCATGTCCAGCAGATGTTGGATGGTGACTTTTTCCAGGTTTGGATCGCGTTTTTTTAGTTCAGGCAAATAAGTCGTGATGGGATCATCTAGGCTTTTGATTTTTCCCTCATCCAAGGCAATGCCAACTAGTGTAGCAACAAAAGCTTTTGCCACTGAAAAAGAGGGCAGTTGGGTTTCCGGTTTGATGTTGCCAAAATAATTCTCGTACAAAATGGAATCATTCCGAATGATCAAAAAAGAATAGGTATGTGTAGGTGCGAGGATGGAATCCAGGGTTTGTTTCAAGCGGGTTTTATTTGCGTCAGCCTCAATAAAACGAAAGGGTTCATCACTCTTTTGAAGTGGTACCGAACGTAGGGAAGTCAAAGATTCCAACTTTAAATGGCGGTACTTGTAGGCCGTCAAGAGGTAACAGGAGGGCAAGGCTCCAAAACAGATCAACAGCAATATGAAATGGCTGAGGCGCATAAGTTTCCAGAGTTTTTAATGAACAGTAGCTCAAAAACACCCCGTTCTGGTCAAGTGAGCTGCTGTTCATCAAATCTAATATTTGCTTCCCGCCGTCGAGTCATCCTGAGGTCGGAAACTATGCAACAAATCCCGACAAGCTTTGATCAGCAACAAGGTATCAATTCCGATGGCCACCATATTGGCACCAGCAGCAATGTACTCATCAGCAGTGGCTTTGTCCAGGGCCATGGCTCCAGCCACTTTCCCAGCTTTGCGGATGCGTTGTAAAGCGTCGAGGACGGCGCTTTTCACCTCGGGGTGATTGGGATTACCAAGATGTCCCATCGAAGCTGCCAAATCCGCGGGGCCGATGAACACCCCATCCAGGTCTTCTACCGCCAGGATTGCATCCAGGTTTTGAATGCCCGGTACGTTTTCTACCTGCACAATCATACAGATTTCTGGGCCAGCGGTAAACAAATAATCCTCATTTTGGGCCCAATGTGCAGCCCTGGCCATGGCCGTGCCAATCCCCCGGATTCCTCTGGGCGGGTATTGGGTCGATTGCACCATGAGTTCAGCTTCTTCTGCCGAATCGACCATGGGCACCAGGATGTTCTGGACACCCAGGTCAAGGATTTGTTTGATGATGATGGGGTCACTTTTGGGGACCCGCACAAAAATGGGCACTCCGTAGCGTGAAGATGCCTGCAATTGGATCAGGATGCTTTGCAAGTCGAAAGGGGCGTGTTCACCGTCGACCAGCACCCAGTCATAGCCTGCGCTGGCCAATATTTCCACAACTGAATTATCGACGAGGCCGTTCCATAAGCCCAATTGAGGTTTGTTGCTGTTGGTGGCAGCAGTGCTTTTAAAGGTATTTTTTTGTACTTCCATGGTGTCTGTTGATGAGGCTACAAAAATAGTAGAATCACCCAGACGGGCAAGAAAAATGTTTATTCCACCACCAATTTGAGCACACTACGTTGACCATTGGGGTGCGTAGTGGCTAAAAGGTACAAACCAGGAGCCAAACATTCGGTTGAAAGAGGAAAAGGATGTTGTCCTTTTTCCATCAAAACTCGCTGAGTGCGAATATTTCGTCCACTTTGATCCAGCAAAGAGAACGCGTAAAGCCCAACGGCAGGGCTTACTATGTTTGGTTGATTTGTTGAGGAAAATGGGTTTGGAAAGACCTGCAATTGCCCCAGATTAAAACCAGTTCCATCCAAAGCCTGAATTTTGCTGTAAGTCGTTTTTCCTTCAGTATCGACCATTTTAAGCCGATAATAGGAAAGCCACTGATCCAGAGGCATTTCAATTTGATAAGTAGTTTCATCTAGTGCCAGGATTTTGCGTAAAGGAACGAAACTCAAAGCATCCCGGCTTTTTTCCACCTCAAAATACGCTGGATTAGAATATACGTCAATGGCCCAACTGATCAGTGCGTGTTGTGCTTCGGTTTTTTCCACTGCAAAATAAAGCAAGGTGATGGGCAGAACACCGGTGTTGTTGTTGACCGCCCATTCTGAAAATGAGGTGACCCCACTCAGGGTCTGCGCCCAGGCACCTGCGCCTACACTGGATGCTGCACTGACCTGCGGGTTGTAACCAGTGTATACAATCGAGCTGCCACTCACCTTGTAGATGCTACAGGCTGCACGATTGAAGGTTCCGCCCTCACTCCCTTGATCCCATTCCAAGGTAAGGGTAGCGGTATTGCCTCCAGGGGTGCTTTCTCCGATGTTCCAGGTGTTTTTTACCGCATCTTGGGAAATGCCTGAGTTGATCACCGCAACGGTAAATTTTTCAGCGGGCCCTGCCGTATTTGATATTTTGACAGCTGCATAATTACTTAAAGTTGGGCCTACCGGAAAAGAAGCGGCTCCACCAGAATTCAAGGTGATTGCCAAGCCCCCTGAACTGGAAGCATTCCCAAGGTTATCGCCGGTCACGACAAAAGCGGTAGGACTACCTCCACTGATTGCGGCAACTTCCAATAGCAGCCCATTCGTATAAATGGGGCCTTGCAAGCTTAGGGTGCCCGATAGTTTCATGTTGTTGCCGCTCATCAGTACTCCCTGCTGATTGGTGATGTTTAAGTTGTTTAGAGTCAGCGGAGAAATTCCCAGAATGAGTTGTAGACTGGATCCGGCCATACTAACGTCGCCTGAAAAAATTCCACCATTGTAGGTCAGGTTACCCAGGATTTTTAGGATTCCGCCAGATGCAACGACAAGCCTGGAAAGAAAACCTCCTTTAGTTAAGTTATTGCAGGTTCCACTGGCGCCAGTGCTAATGTTGACTTGACTACCCATGGCATTGATGATTACGTCGTCGGCACCAGTAGGCACCGTACCAGTGTCCCAATTGCTGGCGATATTCCAATCGCTGTTTCCTCCAATCCAGGTGCAAGTCAAAGCAAGTGTTTGTTGCTGAGCCAAGACAAAAAGGCTCAACAAAGTGATTATGTTTTTCATCGTTTTTGGGATTTTGATGTTTGATGCTGCAAAAAAAAAGGAGCAGTAAGCTGCCCCCTCGATCAAAATGTTCAGAGATTTTATGTACTACTACCTTGGAACTACGAAGTAATGGGGCAAAAATGAAATAGGAAGTGCTCCTTCCCCTTCGAAGGAAAAAATTGACTGACTGACCTTCCAGTCTAGTATATGAGAAATCCCGTCCCTAATTATTTGGCGTTTTCGCAGAGAAATTTATCTGCAAGAACCCCGTCCGAATAGTGCTTTGAGGCACCATACTTCCCTGCCCCCGTGTATTCCTGCACAATGGTGATGGTGTACAGAATACAATTCCCGTCATTCTTTTTGGCAGCTACCGCCGCCTGCTGGGTCCGGGCAATGATGTTCCCGGTAATGCTGTGGTAGAGCGTTGACCAATCCTGATTAAGCAAGTTGATTTTGACAACGCTTTCTTTCCAGCCCATGGTTGCGATTACCTTTTTGAAATCCGCCTCCAACGCTGGATTGACTGCTGCCGCAACTGGCATTTTGGTGTTTTTCATTTTTTCGGTCTCGTTCTTTTGGAACTTGGCCAACATTTGAGCTTCGCTGCCCAAACGCGCCAAGGCCGCCTTAACCGATTCCTGAGCCGTGACAGGAGCAGGTAAATTCGGAAAAACCTTAACCATGGCACTCCAATAAACCTCCATCCCGACCAACTCACGGTGGGTAGTCAAACCCGCTTTGGAGGTATTTTCATTGATGCTTTTTTCATAATTGTCCACCGTTTTTGCAACATAATTGGCTTTCTGAGTGGCGAGTGCTTCCTTACTTTTGAGGATAGCCTGATCCGGGTTGGACGCCAAAAACTGGTTTACTTTGTCGGTGAAGGCCTGAAGTTTTTCTTGGTGTGCAGGTATGCCCTGTTCAAGATTGAGGTTTGAGGAATAGGAAGTTTGATCGCTTTCAAACAAATCGGAAAGGAAACGAATGGTGTTGGCGGCTATATCCCGAGTTGTTTCCCTCTGGCTATTGTTGCCTTGCTGCTCTGCTTTGTATTTGTCCAGTTCTGCCTCTAGCGGTTTGGTATCGTAGTTGGGATCGCGCATTTTGATGTTGCGCAAATTGGTCTCCGCACTCGTAATATTGCTGTAATACAGGTGGTACTGCTGCGCAGCTGACGCAGCTTTGAGTTTGTCGATCGCCTTCCAGAAGCTGGCGATGAAACTTTTTGCCGGGCTACTTTCTGCCGCAGCATCCAATGGAGTAGCCATGTTGTTGGTAGTGTTTGTGTTAGAAGGTGTTGATGCAGCAGGTCGGCTACTAGTACTGGATGGAGCAGACGTGGGCCGGTCATTGGTGGTACCAGTACTGCTGGTACTAGGGTCTTTTTTACCAGGAATGCTCTTACCTAAATCCTTGGCGGTTTTAATGGGATTGATTTGAGCAATACCCGGTACATTTACGTAGATCAGCATCACCCAAATCAAAAGGTGTTGAGGTTTTTGGCGCATACAATCGGTTTTTGAGTACAATTGGCTTGATGACCATCAGGTTGATTGTTCACAAAGCCTTTCGATACACAATGATAGTATGCCCAATTCATTTTCCGGTGCTCAACAGGATCAACGATAGTCCTGGCTGAGTTTACGTCAAGGGAGCTTTATTCACCCAATTGATTCGAGTTCAAACGATTGAGCAATTCCAATAAATGGGTCTTTTTGCGTTGCGCTACTGGCAGCAATGCTCCGTCACTCATTTCCACTTCTCCGGCAAAACGGTTGTAGTAGCGCCGCAGGTGCTCCAGGTTGATCAAGTGGGATTTGTGGACGCGTTCAAACTGGTAAGGTGCCAGCAACAATTCCAATTCTTTCAAGGTTTTGGCCACCAACAATTTGCTTTTGTCTTCAAAAAAAACGGTGGTGTAATTCCCATCCGAGGCGCAGCGGACGATGTTTTTGACAAAATACAGATGAATCCCCTCCGCAGTAGCCAAGGACACGCGTGGACTCAATTGAGGAGCCGCCAAATGACTGAGGTACCGGCGGATTTGTTCCTGGATATCGGACTGCTGCTGGCGTAGGGCTTTGTGTACTGCAGCCTTGAGCTCATCAGCATCGATGGGTTTGAGCAAATAATCCAGCGGAGTAAACTTGATGGCCCGTAAGGCGTATTCGCTATAGGCAGTGGTGAAAATGGTTTTAAAGCGCTCGGTTTCCACATTTTGCAACACATCAAACCCCGTCCCATCAGCCATTTGAATGTCCAAAAACAACAAGTCAAAATGGGCCGTAGTTTGAATGACCCGAATTCCCTCCTGAACTGAGTCGGCTTCAGCCACCACGATGATTTCGGGACAATGCAGGCGAATTTCCAACTCCAGGGAGGCCCGTGCTGCGGGTTCGTCGTCGATGATAATGGCTCTGATCATAACATTTTTTTGCGTTGGAAAGGGATCAGCAAGATAACTTCAGTACCCTGAGCTTGGCCTTGTTCATCCACTAAATCGAGGATTTGAATCGGTATTTCATCCGTTTGCCCCAGGAGTTTCAGGCGATCGATGGTGATTTGAGTGGCCAGGGGTTTGTGCATGTCCCGGAGTTTGTGTTGCCCAGAAGCTGCCCGGCCCACCCCATCATCTTTTACCCGAACCACTAAATCCTGGTTTTGTGCCGAAAATACTACCTGGATAATGCCCTTGCCTTTTTTGGGCACCACCCCGTGGATGACCGCATTTTCGACAAAGGGCTGAATCAACATAGATGGAATCAGGATTTCAGCCGGGTTGATTTCGGGAGCGAGCTGCATATCGAGCACAATTTTGTCGGGATAACGAATTTGCGAGAGTTGCACGTAAATGCGGAGCAAATCCATCTCCTGTTCCAAGGGGATCAAACTATCTGAATAATCCAGGTTCAAGCGCAGGAGACGTGCAAATTTGCCAATAAAGGCATTGGCTTCCACCACTTTATCCTGGCCGTAATAGCCTTTGATGGTATTGAGCGCATTAAATATGAAGTGGGGATTCATTTGCAGGCGCAAGGCCAACATGCGCAAATCCGAAATGCGTTTTTGCAATTCAGAGTTTTCACGGCTGCTTTTCATCAAGAGATTTTCAATCTCGTACTTGCGCCGTAATTTTTGCTCCCGAGCCCGCACGTACCAAACGATGGCCAATATGATCAAAGCGGTCAGCAAAACATAAAACCAGTTTTCGCGCCAAAATGGTGGTTTGATTCGCAGACGCACCTGTGAGCTACGCACACTGGCGACACCCGACCCATTCAGGGCCATGACCTCGAATGTGTAATATCCAGGTTGAAGGTTGACGTATTCGACGGCTTCGACGGCCGTTTCGTACCATTTGTCATCCAGTCCCAACAAACGATAGCGGTAACGAATATTTAGGGATTCGCGGTAAGAAAGTCCTTCGTATTCAATGCTTAAAGGTCCTTGGGAATAGTGAAGCGGAATGGCTTCTTTTGCGGAGATGGATTGTACAATATTGTTGATGCGCAATGATTTGAGCAAGACTACTGGTGGTGGAGATGGGGAGGCCAACACCTCGCGTGGTACTTGCAACAAGCCATCATCCTTCCCAATGTAGATGTAATCCTGGGTGACTTCGATGGCATTGATTTTTTCTGAACCCAGTCCAAGCACACCCCAATAATCTACCAATTTGAGTTTACCGGGTTTCCCAATCACCCGAAACAAACCGCCTGCGGTACCGATCCAGATTTCGTTGTGCTGATCACGGCACAAATCCCAACAGATCACTCCACCGCGTTTGTTGGCAATGGCGATACTGTCGATCAGTTGGCCATGCCGAATCACAAACAAGCCTTTTGACTCCGTCAACACCCAGAGCGTTTGGTTTTTTGCATCAAAATCCAGGTCTTTGATGCCATAAGGCAGAATCTGTTTTTCGGTTTCTTTTCCTTTAAAACTGAACAATCCATTGGGTGTAGCCAGCCATTTTCGATTGTTTTCATCAAAAACAAGCCGCTCCACTCGAATTCCAGGCAGTCGGTTGATTTTCACCCTACTGTACAAACGATCCAGTCCGAATCGTTGCAATTGATCTTGTGACACCAATACATTAGGAAGTGTTTTTTGATCCAAATGGAACAGACCGGTACCACCGACCCAATATTCTCCTCGCTGATCAATGTTGACATCCAGGGAACGATGACAGAGGTATTTTTCGAAACCCTCACGTAAATACAAGGAGGCGGCCTTGCCAATCACCAAGGTAGTACCGTCGGTAAAATGGCGGATATTGCGGATGTTTTTATTTTTAACATTTTCAGGAAAAATTTGCCGCGATTGCATCTTTTTTCCATCATAAATCGAATAAGCACTGCTTTCTGACCCGATCCAAAGGCGGTGCAGGGCGTCTTGACTCAAGCAGGTAATGCGGTTAAAAATCAGCCCATCCTGGGTTGTGAAATGTTGAATATTGGGTGCTGGCACATAAAACAGCCCTTCTTCAAAAGTCGAAAACCAGAGTCCTCCTTCCCGATCCTCCAAAACCGAAGATACCGATCGACCACTGAGGAAATAACGTTTCACTTTGCAAGAAGGATAATCCAACAAATACACTCCGCTGCGGGTACCACACCAGAGTTGATTTTCGTTTCGCCGCAAGTAGATGAATTCGTTGTTTTTATCCAAAGGAGAGGGTAATTCTCGGTACTGAAACTGGCCTTTCTGGGGGTAACAGCTGTACAACTTATGGCTGGAGGAGATCAGCACTGAGTCGCCCACCGGAATCGCCCGGGCAGGTTGTAGGATAGCAGGAGGAATCATTTCAGACTGGATGCCATCCTTGGTAATGCGACCAAACCCTCGGCCTGCTCCCATCAGCTTGTCGTTCTGGTTTTTCCAAGCCAGAATAATCCCTTCACCACAAGATCGTTCTTCCACTTTTTGGCGCAACAGATCAATGATCAATACCTTATGGGTGGAACAGTAAGCGATGCGGCCATCTTCCAACTCAATGATGTTGATGATCATGCCTTGTACATCACAGCGTTTGAGGAAAGGGAGGTTGTTTTCACTAAAAATGCTGTCGCGGTAATAAAAGCAAGGTTTTCCCCTCAGGGTAGCAAACCAGAGGCGACCATCACGGGCCTCGTACATGGAAAACACCTCGTTGTCGGGCATGCCGTGAGCCGTATTGAAATTGCTAAAACTTTGCCCGTCAAAACGGCTGATGCCAACGTCGGAGCTGACCCAGATGTAACCCTTACTGTCTTGAAAAACCGAATAGATGTAATTGGACAATAACCCGTCCTTAATTTGGTAATTTTTGAAAAAAGGCTGCTGGGCAATCAATGGCGCGATTGCAAAAAAGACAAACCACAAAGCGACAAAAGCTCGATACATGCGGCATCCAAGATAGTGCTTTTTTAAAAAGTGAATCCAGCGTAAACTCAAGGAACCCCTACGCTAAGTCAAACAAAAGCTACAAAATTACTTGGGCTCTGCCGCTATGGCACAACCATTTAGCACATCCCCGTCCCGCTCTACGATGGCGGTATAGGGATACTTTTGTTCTGAATGACCATCGCCGCAGGAATCGGCGATGATTTTGATGGTCATCATACTCTCTTTGTCGTAAAGGGTTAGTTTGGAATTAAACACAATTGTGTCACCCTTCTTTTCTTCCATCCGTTTTAGGTAAACGAGTTTTTTCCCTCCCCCTCGTTCATACACGATGCTATCGGGATAAATGTCGACCAGCCACAATACGGGACTGGTTCCTCTACAAGCGAATTTAACCACAGCGGATTCATGTGATTTTGCTTCGATTTCGGGGGCCTGTTTGGGGTTTTTACAAAACTGAACAAGCAGACCAACCCCCAACAAGAGAAAAGGTGTTTGTCTCATGGCGGAACATTTTTTTCAACATGTTATTCACGAAAAAACAGCGCATTAACGAAAAAAGAGGGAAGAATGGGTGTGCGTGTGAATGTATGAGTGTGGAGGTGTGGGCCGCAATCGCAGCCTTAACTCCACAACCTAATATCGATAAGCTTTTATAGTGTCTACAAATACCCGGACGGATTCCAAATCGAGATCAGGATACAATCCGTGGCCCAGGTTGACGATGTGTTTGGGGCCAAACTCCTGCACCATTTGTAAGGCACCTGCCCGAATGGTAGCATGATCTGCATAAAGAAAACAAGGATCGAGGTTGCCTTGCAATACCGGGCGCTCCCCTACCCTGGCCCGCGCCTCCTGCGGCGTGATGTTCCAGTCCAGTCCAATCACCTGGCAATTGAGATCAGCAATGTCTTCAAGGGCAAACCAGGCCCCTTTGGAAAATACGGTCACTGGCACTTCAGTGATTGCATCACAAATCTGACGGATGTAACGTGTGGCAAATTCTCGATACTGCGCCGGACTTAGAATACCCGCCCAAGAATCGAACAATTGGATCAAATCGGCCCCATTGGCAATTTTGCGCTTGAGGTAAGCAATGGTGGTATCGGTGATGCGCTCCAGCAACAAGTGAGACAAAGCTGGCTCGCGGTACAAAAACTGTTTGGCCTTGGCAAAGGTTTTGCTGCCCTGCCCCTCCACCATGTAGGCGAAGATGGTCCAGGGTGCTCCAGCAAAACCGATCAGCGGCACGCGCCCGTTCAGCTCACGTTTGGTGATGCGCAGGGCTTCGTACACGTACTCCATGTTGTCGGCAGCAGCTTCACCACTGATTAGGTCGGCGATGTCCTGTGCGGTCTGGATGGTTTTGGGAAACAGTGGACCCCGTTTTTCCACCATATCATAGGGCAGGCCCATTGCTTCGGGCACCACCAAAATATCGGAAAAAATGATCGCGGCATCCACCCCCAACTCGTCGATGGGCTGGATGGTCGCCTCGGCGGCGGCAGCTGGGTGGAACAAAAACTCCCTAAAACCTGCGAATTGGGCGCGTAAGGCCCGGTATTGAGGCAATACTCGCCCAGCTTGCCGCATGAGCCAAATGGGAGGGCGATCGGTGCTTTCACCTTTGGCCACGCGTAGGAAGATGTCGTTTTGCAGTGTTGCGGCTGTTTCGGTCATGTTTGTTACTGTGTCCCGCAATGATAGGAATTTTTTGGGGGTATTTGGTTAGAAGAATGTTTTTTTTGGAAAATGTGGGAAAAATGTAAAATTTGCTTTTTTAGTAAACCCCTTTGAACAAAAAACACCGTCAACATCCAACTTTGTGCCCTTTGTGCCCTCCATTGTGTTCTTTGTGCTAAAAAAATGCCGCTTTCGTTTTTAGTCAATAAAACATTGTGCCGCCCAAATCTACTACCCCCGCACCTCCCGAAAACAATCCAGCAACACCTCAAAATCATCCGGTGTATTGTATACGTTGGGCGCAACCCGAATCGCATTCCCCCGGGTCGACACAAAAACCCGGCGTTTTTTGAACTCCGCCTGCAAACGCGGCATGTCCATGCCCTCGGGTAGCCGCACCCCGATCAGGTGATGCGCAAGGTGGGTGTTGGGATCGATCCGGCAGCCCATTTCCCGCAAGTCCTCGATGGCGTTGGCGGCAATGCGTTGGCAATATGCCTGCACATTCGCCACGCCCCATTCCAACAATTGCTCGATCGCGGCAGTCAACATGGGTGCCAGCACAAAATTACTTTGTTCCCCCATCATGTAACGCCCGGCCTGGGGCTTGTATTCGTCACGATAATTGATCAATGCGTTAAAATCTTCACTGTTCAGGCGGTTGATCCAGTTTTCTTCGAGGGGAATGCCGTTGTCAAAACGCGGGCCGTAATACGCCACACCCAGGGAATAAGGCCCCATCAGCCACTTATAGCCTCCGCATACCAGCGCATCAAGGCGCAATTCGCTGATATCCAGGGGCAGCGCTCCCACCGATTGGGTTCCATCGATCACCAGCATGGCACCAACTTCATCGGTGCGTACCCTGATGCGTTTCAAATCGTACAAGGTGCCGTCCGCCCAGTGCACATTGCCCAGAGCGACCATAGCCGTATTGGCATCAACGGCCTGTAGGATGGCCTCAGTCCACAAGGTGCCGCGGGGACTCCCAGTGGGCGCTTTGACCACTTTCATTTCAGCACCACTTTCCGATACTACCCGACTCCAGGCGTAGTAATTGCTGGGAAATTGTGCTTCGGCAACGATGACGTTTTGGCCGGGCTTCAGGTTCAGGTTGCGCGCAACCGTTCCCAAACCGTAGGATGCGGAGGGAATCACCGCAATCCGGTCTTTTTCCGGGGTATTGATCAAGCGGGCGAAGGCGGATTTGAGCGCTTCGCCGGGTTTGAAAAAATCATCGGGTTGGATCAGCCAGGGTTGGCTTTTGCGGGTCACCATTTCCTGGCCGATGCGCTCCACTTGTTTAAGTTGGGGCGACATGTAGGCGCAGTTGAGGTAGGTGATTTCATCAGAGATACTGAAGAGGGATTTTTGGCAACTCAGCATGGTGGTGGCTGTTATTTTTTCGGTATAATCGCCTTAGGTGCCTCTTTGGTGTCTATGGTTTCTTAGGTGGTTCAATAAGTCGCTTAAAGCATTTTTTTAACCACCTAAGAAACCATAGACACCAAAGAGGCACCTCAGTAGAGAACTAAACTTTCCTCTACAAAGCTAAAATCATATTATTCAATAGTGTTGAGCGAAATCGCGCATCAAATCTACCAATACCTGCACACTTTCCAAGGGCAAAGCATTGTACATCGATGCCCGAAAGCCACCGACAGTGGGGAACCCTTTGATACCCACCACATCATGTTGGGCCGTAAAGTTCAAAAAAACTTCTTCCAGTTCTGGCCGGGTAATGCGGAAACAAGCATTCATCAAGGAACGATCAGCGGTTTGTACACTACCCTCAAACAATGGATTCGCGTCGATCTCTCCGTACAAAAGCGCGGCCTTTTCAGCATTGCGTTGCGCCATTGCCGCCAGACCACCTTGCGCCAATGTCCAACGGAGCACCAAACAAGCCACGTAAATCGGGAAAGTTGGTGCAGTATGGTACAAAGATTGCGTTTCGATGTGGGTTTGATAATCAAATATGGTTGGAATCGCCCGTTTTTTGCGTGCATGCAACCAATCTTTGTTGATCACTACGCAGGTGCAGCCGGCAAGGCCAAAGTTTTTTTGGGCACTGGCAAAAATCAATCCAAACTTTTCAATGGGCAACGGGCGGGTCAAAAAATCAGAGGTCATGTCGGCTACGATGGGTACCGCCACATCTGGATACTCCGGCCATTGAGTGCCGTCGATGGTTTCGTTGGAAATCAGGTGCAGGTATTGGGCATCGACGGGTAAAGTCAAATGTTTGGGAATGTGGTCAAATCGGCTTTGCTCGGAGCTGGCCAAAACGGCTACCCGGCCAATTTCTCCAGCAGCTTTGATCGCCTTGGTAGCCCAATATCCCGTATTGATCAGGGCAACGGAATGTTCTTCATCCAACAAGTTCATCGGAGCAATGGCCAATTGAGCGGAAGCGCCACCTTGCATCCAGATGACTTCGTATTGGTCGCCAAAGCCGTAGAGGGTTTTGACCAATGCGCTGGCTTCTTCCACCACGGCCATCACTTGTGGAGCCCGGTGGCTCATTTCGGCAAAGGACAAACCTGAGCCACGGTATTCAAGTAAGCCCTGAGCTGCCTCTTCCAGCACGGAAGGAGGAATGGTGGCGGGGCCTGGGTTGAAATTGTGCTTTTTCATTGGCGAGAGAGGTTGAGGGAGGTTGAGGGAGGTTTAGAAAGGTTTAGGCTGCCGCAGCGACTTGGACTAGAACGCGTCTAAGTACCTGCGGCAGCCTAAACCTTCCTCAACCTTCCTCAACCTCCCTCAACTTTTTATGGTTTCAATTTTTCAACTTCCTTCCGCAAATACCCCAGCATTTCCGGCCGGGTACAAGTCTTTTCCAACTCATCATACGAGATCGGTTCACCGATGTGCACCCGAATTTGACGCTTCATTTTATTGATGGCTTCGTACAACAACATGCCCAAACGCAAGGCCATACTGAATTGGCTGACCATTTGAAACATCCGGCTGTTTTGCCCTTCGATGTATAAGGGGACTACTGTAGCACGAGATTGTTGTACCAGTTTGAGGACGAAGTTTTTCCACTCCATGTCTTCGGCTGGGCCGAAATAGGTTTTTGAGGTGGAGACTGCACCAGCTGGAAAAATGGCCAGTGCTTCACCAGCCTTGAGGCGTTCAATGGCTTTTTCCCGGGAATTCAGATTGGTGCGCAGGGCTTCTTTGGTCTCCCGAAAATCAATGGGCAATAAAAAAGGTTTAAGACGCTCGTCGCGGGTAAGCACTTCGTTGACCAAAAAAACGAATTCATCCCGCAATTCTGCCACCAGGGCAGCCAGCATTAGGCCATCAACAATGCCAAAGGGGTGATTAGAGATAAACACCAAAGGGCCAGTTTGAGGCATGCCCATAAGTTTTTCGCGGTCGTACAACATCTCGATTTGCAGCTGTTCCAAACCTAATCCCCACAAGGATTTGGCAGGCACGTCCAGGTCGCGAATTCGGTTGTACAAGCGTTCAATTGTGGCACGGCCGGTAGAAAACTCTACGGTTTCAATTAACTTTTTTTTCCACCAGGGGTCGTTCTCATCCGCATAAGAAAAACTAGTCCAGCGCCCAGCGCCAGTATCCAACACGTTATTTTCCATACCATTAAGCTATATAGTGGGGCAAAAATTAGTGTTCATTTTTTCTGAGCCAAAGGATTAGATAAGACACTTAAAATGAAACGTTTACTCATCTAATCCTTTGGCAAAATGAACCCTTATTTTTTATCGCCCTACTCTTGCGATACTTGCGATCATTTTACGAGCCACGTCGCGGTAATCAAAAGCTGATTGGATCAATTCCCGCGCAGCGGTACCCAGTTGTGCTGTAAGTTGGGGATTTTCCATCAGAAAGCTCATTTGTCTTACAAAATCTTCGGGTGTATTGGCCAGTAAGACGTGACGACCGTCCTGTGCTGGAATTCCTTCCAGCGCAATCGATGTCCCCAATACCACCCGACCCAGAGCCATGGCTTCCAATACTTTTACCTTCAAACCACTACCCGAGCGCAAGGGGGCAAGGGAAACAGCGTGGGCGGCAACAAAATCTGTGGCGTTGGGTATTTCTCCCAGGAACTGCACTCCAGGGATTTTTTCCTGTAAAAAACCTTGTGGAGCATTCCGTCCAGCAATGTCAAAAACAAGGCTGGGAAAACGCTTTTGCAACAATGGCCACACTTTTTGTAAAAACCATTGCAGCCCTTCCTGGTTCGGCATCCAATCTAAAGAACCGATAAACCCGAGTTTAGTTGCCTCGTTTTTTTCCAAAGATTTTACAACATAGGCTTCGATATCCAGACCAATGGGGGCCACCAAATGATAGCCAGTGTACCCCAGCGCTTTGAATACCTGCAAATCGTAATCGGAAACGGGTGCCAGTAAGTCATAGTTTTTCAATTGTTCGATCTCAAAACGCCGTAGTTTTTGAGTGAGGTAATGCAGGTACCGACGTTTGAGGGTAGAACGGGTATGGGCAGTGACGCGTTCCCAAATGGCAAACTCCACATTGTGGCTGCGCATGACTACAACGGCCTTGCTCTTAGCCCGTATCAGTGGTATGTAGGGGGCCAAATAGAGGGTTTCGAGTAAGATGGCGTCGTACTGATTTTTTTCCAAAAGAGCAGTTAGTGCTAAGGCGAATTCGGGGGTGTCAAAACGGGAAACGTGGTAGGGACTGCGGGAAAAAAGGTTGCCCAAGGCCCCGCCAATGCTGAGATGGTTGTCTACATCCACAGCCTGGACTTCCCGATAATGGGCAAATTCCTGTGGCCATTCCGATTGCGAATAATGGTGTTTACTGGTGTTCATCGTCAGCAAATCTACCGTACAGCCTTGCTCGACGAGCCCTCGGCTGAGGTAATATACCGCGATGGCTTCCCCTTCCTTGAGTGGAAAGGGGAATTTTTTGCACAATTGGAGGATGTTCATAAAAGGTTCCAGGGTTCCAGGTTCCAAGGTTCCAGAGTTCCAGGGTTCAGGGCAACCCCAACCCTGGAACGCTGGAAGCTTAGAACCCTGGAACTTTATTTAACGATTTCCGTTTCTTCCGACCAGGCCGGATCCACAATACACAAAAAGCGTACAGTTTGAGTCCCAGTGTTGTCCAGGTACTGCTCCGCTCCGGCTGGGATGAACAGCACATCGCCCGCTTGTAGCTGGGTAGCTTGCCCGTCCACGTAAGCCGTACCTTCGCCCTCTAGAATGATGTACACCTCTGATCGCTCCATCAAGCGATGGGGCAAGGAGGCTTTGCCCGCTTCCAATTCAGCATGCGCCAGGCTGTAAGACATGGGTACGCCTTCATTCTTGGGGTGTAACACCTCCCGGATGAGGGTATGGTCGCCAGCGGTAAAAGGCGGGATTGCTGTGATGCTTTTTTTAATCATGACTAGTTTCTGCTGTTGTTGTTCCGGTCGACGTCCGCCATACGTACAGTGGGATCAATTTCTACACTCTGCACATCCGTTGCTGGGACGTTGAGGCGCAACTCATACGTTGGATTGACCCAGGGCCAATCGGCGGCTACCCGATAGGGAGTTGACGAGTTTTCGGCAGGTTTGGCCCCCCGCATGATGTCGAGCGGGATGTTGATGATTTCCTTGTTGCCGTTTTTGTAGGTCACCACTACATCCAGGGGCATGGGCATTTTACCCACTCGTTTGAGCACTACTTTGGTTCCGTTGCCATCCGATTCGATGGCATCTACTCCGTAATCGATGGTGTGCGTGGTATTGATCCAGTATTCTTTGTACCAATCCAGTTCCAGGCCAGATACTTTTTCCATGATGCGAATCACATCATTGGAATTGGGGTGTTTGAATTTCCAGGTATTGAAGTAGAGCAACAAGCCCTTGTCCAGGGCGGGTTTGCCGATCACGTATTCCAATTGGTTCATAAACACTGCACCTTTGCTGTATGCCGCCAGGCCGTAAGCAAAGTTGGAAGAAAAGTGGTCGGAGTGCGTACTCATCGGCTCTTCGTCACCAGAGGAAGCCAGATTGAAATAACCTGCATAAGTTTGCAAGTAAGGGTTGTCCATTTTTTTCAAGCCGGGCACCAGGTTTTCACCTGCCAGGTAGTTCTCAATGTCCTGGGTAGCAAAATCGGTAAAACCTTCGTCCATCCAGGCATACAAACTCTCGTTGGAGCCCAGAATCATCTGGTACCAACTGTGCATCAACTCGTGTACCGACACACCTACCAAACTAGGCATCGAGCGGTTGCCCGTAATCAAGGTCGCCATCGGGTATTCCATGCCCCCATCTCCGCCTTGGATGAAGGAATATTGCTGGTAAGGATACTGCCCGTAGCGGCGGTTGATGTAAGTGAAAGCTTTGTCCATCACCTTGGGCAGTGCTGCCCAATTGTCCTGATTGCGCTCGGTTTTGAGGTAAAAAAAGTTCAAAGTCAGGCCATCCGGGCGTTTGAGGCTGGTATGGGTATAGTTGGGGTCGGCGGCCCATACAAAATCGTGCACATTGGGCGCTTTGAAGTGCCAGGTGAGTTTGGCTCCTTTGGCCGGTTTGGGTGTTTGGCCTTCAGGTAAGTAGCCGTGTCCGATTTCTTCAGGATTTTGCAAGTAACCTGAACCTCCGATGACGTAACTTTTGTCAATGCTGATTTTGACATCAAAATCACCCCAGATGCCGTAAAATTCCCGGGCAATGTAAGGATTGGCATGCCAGCCTTGATAGTCGTATTCGGCCATTTTGGGGTACCATTGGGACATGGAATAGTCTACGCCTTCGGCATTGTCGCGGCCTGAGCGGCGAATTTGGATGGGAACTTGCCCGTCGAAATTCATGTCAAAAACGACCTTACTTTTGGGCAAAATGGGCTTATCCAGGGTCACTTCAAGAATGGTGCCTTCGGTGATGTGTTTCAACTCCTTACCGTCCTGGGTCAGTTTGTTGATTTTGAGGTAGCCTATTTCATTCGGCTTCAACTTGCTGATGCGCGCACCCACCCGGCCATCGGGATCGGGCAAATTGCGCGAACGCACGTCCATGGCACTCCCCGGTTGAAAGGCGTTGAAATACAGGTGGTAAAAAACCCGGGTCAGGGTATCGGGTGAATTGTTGTAGTACACCAGGCGTTGGGTGCCTTTGAATTGGTCTTTGTCGACGTCAAAATCGATTTCCATTTGGTATTCAGCCCGTTGCTGCCAACGATCGGCTTGCGCCCAAGTCAGCGCTGGTAAGCATAAGATGCTGGCAATCTGCGCCAAGCGGCTCCATTTCTTCATGTATAGAACTTTTACCTTGCGGTTAAAAAATAGACTTTATGAAAAGACTTTGTGAATTGATGGAGCGAAAATAACAAGGAATGGCAAAGCTGCTGCTAATTATCGTCGGAAAACAGGGATATGTAGGTTAATGGCAATTGTGTGCCTTTTGAACGAAGTGGAAGTTGAAGTGTAACAAGTGGTCGGAGCGACCAAAAGAGGAGAAAAAAAATAAGGTGAGACACACAACGGGCGCTCAGACTTCATACCCTTGCTGCGTTTCCACCCTGGGGGATTAGAAGGAGCAGCACCAAGTGCGCTCACCGGACTGCAAAAGTAGTATAAGCCAGCAATTCTGCAAACACTTTTGATTTTTTTTATTCTTTTTGTAAAAAATAAAAAAAGGCAATCTTTTTGAATCAAAAACTTTAGCCCAAGTCTAATGCGTTTATCTAAAAAATCTCTGGTAACATCATGTCTAGAATAGCTCTGTGGTTTTGTTTCAGCCTTTTTGCACTAAGTGCTCAGGCTCAATTTGGTATCAACACCAGCTTTCGCTTCAACAATGCGCCTGGCTGGAGTTTTTCCAATCCCGTCAACAACAGCGTCAACGAACTTCCCGGCAATAACCTTGCTTTTGGCCTCGACGTCTGGATTCCCATCAAAGGGCTGCGCCTCGACTTCCTGCCCGAGCTCAACTACGCCCGCTACGACGCCGAAATTGTCGACATCGGAAAATTAGAGCAGCAAATGGGTAGTCTTTTCCTCAATTTCAACCTTTATTTTTTAGATTTGAAGGGGGATTGCCAATGTCCAACTTTTTCCAAGTCGGGTTCTACCCTGGGCAAAGGTTTGTTCCTGCAAGTGTCTCCGGGGTATAGCGTGCTGGAAGGGAAGGCGGATTTGTTCAGTGGTGCCCGGGCCCGGGGTCGCAGTTACGCGCCGAGTTTAGGGCTGGGCATGGGTCTGGACATTGGTTTGTCGGATAAATTCACTTTTACACCCTTTGGTGGGGCGCGGTATTATCCGAAGGCGCGCTGGTTTGGTTTGGAGGAAGCATTGGAAGTGGATCCCAGTATCGGCAATTTTGAGGTATCGAATGATTCGGCGATCATGCAGGTGTATGTGGGTGTGAGGCTGGGATTTCGATTTGATAAGCAGTAATAGCTAAGGTGTAGCTTAAGTGGCTTAGGTTTCTTAGGTGGTGAAAAAGAGAAAGCAGCATGTTTTTTCACCACCTAAGAAACCTAAGCCACTTAAGTTACACCACAGAATTGATCCACTTTACCTAAATTGTTATCGCTTTTGTCATTTTTAAGCTATAAACTGTATTCATGAAAACCTACATCTACACTTTTTTCCTGCTGCTCACCAGCAGTTTTTGTTTCGCACAAACCAATACTTCCCAGCTCAGCGGCCCTCAACAGCTTACCGTAGCCAAAACGCCCGAAGCAGCAGGCATGTCCAGCGAGCGGCTCAGCCGGATCGATAAGGCCTTGCAGGAGTTCATCAGCCGTGATCAATTGCCGGGCATGGTGGCCCTCGTGGTGCGCGACGGACAGATTGTGTACCACAAAGCCTTCGGTACCGCCGACGCCCAAACAGGCCGCGCCTTCAAAACCGACGACATCTTCCGCATCGCCTCCATGTCCAAGGCCATCACGGCTACGGCGGCGATGATGTTGTACGAAGAAGGTAAATTTTCGCTGGACGATCCGATTTCCAAGTGGATTCCAGAATTCAAAAATCCACAGGTACTGCAAAGTTTCAGTTGGAAGGATACGACCTACAGCACGGTTCCGGCCAAAAGTGAAATCACCGTGCGGCAGTTGATGAGCCATACTTCGGGCTTGAGCTATGGCGTCATCTCGGGTGATGAACGGTTCAGCGCCATCAACGCCAAAGCGGGCATCGTAGACTTGTACACCACCAAAGCGGTAACCGTAGCCGACAACATCAAAAAGCTGGGCAAAATGCCGCTGGTACACAACCCCGGAGAAAAATACACCTACGCATTGGG
>JAIXOO010000492.1 GCA_027486765.1 Saprospiraceae bacterium | reverse complement strand
GGCTTGGGCTTCGGTGTAGAAATTGCGTTGGCACAACTCGGGCTTCTCGGGGTTGAATTGGGCGAGTAGGGTAGTGGTGGTGAGCGTCAAAAGGAGGGTGAGCAAGGCTTGATGTTTCATTTGTAGGTGTTTTTGATTGATTTCAAATGTAGAATAAAAATTGCAATGGCCGAGCGATTCTATTTTGAAAAGTAGATAGGCCTTCAGGTACACTTGTTAGCCACCTGTTAAACTTCAAATGAAACATGCAATACATCCCAATTCCGCTTATTTTTGTACCTCGAAAAACATTCTCTCCTCAAAATCATCAACCATGAAAAACGTATTCGCTGCATTTTTGACCTTCGCCTGCCTGTTTTTTGCCCAAAATCTGATGGCACAAACGGCCAATGCCTCAAAGGACGAAATAAAAGTGGTTTCTGTAAAAGTGAGCGGCGTATGCTGCAACGGCGACCTAGCCACCATCAAAAAGAAACTGGTCAACCAGGAAGGCATCGACGCAGTGACTGCCGATGATGCCAAAAAAGAAGCGACCAACATCAAAGTGACTTACCATACCGGGGTTATTTCGGAAGCCAAAATCCGCAGCTTGATTGAAAAAACCGAAGGCTGTGAAAAACCTGGCGATCTGCCTTACAAGGTGAAAGCGGTTACCTATTTGTAATTGCTATTAATTTTTGCAAAAGCGACATTAATGGGAACGCGATGACGCGGACAACGTAGTGGCTAAAGCGACACAATAGCAACGCGGACGACGCGGACGACGCGGATTTCTTCCCGCCTTCGGCGTGATTGTAGCAGCCACAAATGACATAAAAACCGCGTAAATCGGCGTCGCCTGCGTCGTCCGCGTTGCTATTATTGTCGCTTTAGGAAAAAAAATCCCCAAACCTTCATTCATAAAGCAAATCGAAAGATTCGCCCACCTTCACTACCATGCGCTTTCTTCTCCTGCTCATCTCCCTCTTCCCCTGTGTCCTCTCCGCCCAAACCATCAAAGGCAAAATCTTCGGCAAAACCCCCTCCGGCAATGAAATCCTACCCGGAGCAACCCTGACTTTGGTAGGCACCGCCCAAGGCGTAGTGAGCAATGAATTTGGCGTATTTGAAATCCTAGTCCCCGCCGATGCCGACCCTCGTTTGGCAGTCTCTTTTTTAGGCTTCAAAACCGATACCGTAGCCATTGCAGGCCGCACGTATTTCTCCGTTTACCTCGAACCTGACTCCAAATACCTGGAAGCCGCCACCGTTGTTGCTCAGCAAGGAGGCTCTTTCATCTCAGCCTTACAAGGCATCAAAGTTGAAGTCATCAACCAAAAAGAACTCACCAAAGCTGCCTGTTGTGACTTGGCGGGTTGTTTTGAAACCCAGGGTACCATCCAGGCACAAACGACCAATCTCCTGCTCAACAGCAAAGAACTGCGCATTTTGGGGCTAGCAGGAACCTACAACCAAATTCTGGTGGATGGTATGCCGATGATTTTGGGCAGCAGTTTCACCTATGGCATCAGCAGCATTCCCGGCACTTTGGTCGATCAGATTTTTGTGGCCAAAGGCGCCAATTCCGTCTTGCAAGGTTTTGAAAGCATCAGCGGTCAGGTCAATGTCGTCCTGAAAGACCCTAAACCCGACAAAGAAAAAATCCTGCTCAACGCCTACCTCAATTCCTTTGGGGAAAAACACCTCAACGCCAATTTTTCAACCACTTTGGGCAAAAACTGGAAAAGCCTGACCTCCCTGCACCTCGTACAACCCGCTAGCAAACGCGACCGGGATGGCGATGCTTTTTTGGACTTGCCCTTGCTGACTCGTTTGGCGATTTACCAAAAATTTACGCTGGGCGACGAACAAAGTGCGGGCTGGAGCAGCAAAATAGGCCTGCGTTATTTGGACGAAAAGCGCATCGGCGGTCAAACGACCTTTGATGCCAAAAGTGACCAGGGCTCCAACCAAATCTACGGCCAGGTGGTACAATACCAACAACCCGAACTGTACACCAAAACCGGGTATCGCTTCTCTCCTCAGTCAAAAATATCACTGATTGCCTCGGCTTTTCAACACCAGCAATCGGCCTGGTTTGGCGTTACCCAATACAACTCCAAACACCTCAACGCCTACGCCAACCTGCAATACGAACAACTCTGGGCGCAAAAACACGACCTGAAGTTTGGCCTCAGTTACCGCCACCTCAACCTGGACGAAACCATCCGTTTTTCCAACAATGACCTGGAGCGTACCTTTGCGGGCGACTACCTGCGGCAGGAACGTACTCCGGGGATGTTTGCCGAAAACGTGTTCAACTTTGAGCAATTCAGCATCATTGCTGGGGCCAGAGTAGATCACCATCGGCAATTTGGCTGGCAATTTGTGCCTCGCCTGACCCTGCGCTACAATGCGGGCGATGCCACGGTGATTCGCGCCAATGTGGGCCGCGGCTTACGCTCGGTCAATTTATTTGCCGAAAATGTTTCCTTGCTGATCAGTTCCCGCGACATTCGGTTTGCGGAACCCCTGGAATTGGAGAGAGCTTGGAACTCTGGGGTAAACATTACTCATACCGCTACGGGGGAAGCCTTAGTTGCCACATTTTCAGTCGACTTTTACCATACACTTTTCCAAAATCAAATTTTCCCGGATTACGATTCCGATCCAGGTTTGGCGATCATTCAAAACTACCGCAGCAGATCGGTTTCCAATGGGTTTCAGTTTGATGCCAAATTTGTACTGTCGAAAGTTTTTGAGGCCAAGTTTGCCTATAACTTTTTAGACGTGTACCGCCCTACGGTTGAAGGGAAAATTTATTTGCCGTTTAATGCCCGCCACCGGGTAGTCGGCGCTTTTTCCTACGAGCCCAAAAACAAACAATGGCACGCCGATGTAAACCTGCACTGGATGGGCCAGCAGCGTTTGCCGGATACCAAATCCTTACCGGAGGCATTGCGGCAACCCGAGTTTTCCCGCGCCTTTTCCGTGACCAATGTGCAGTTTACCAAGGTTTGGAAAAAGCTGGATGTGTACGTGGGGGGTGAAAACCTCTTTGATTTTCGCCAGATTCGCCCCATCATCAATTGGCAAAATCCTTTTGGCGAATACTTTGATACGGCTTTTGCCTGGGGACCTACGCGAGGGAGGGAGTTGTATGTGGGGGTGAGGATGAGGTTGTGAACAGTGCTTGCTCGGCCGTGGCATCGGTAAGAATACCAGTCATCCGCACAAAAAATCTAATAACTCACCCTGTTTCTACGTTCCAATAGAGTCTAAACCCATGCTACCAGACATTTTTGTTTTTTGAAAGCGACAAACATCAATTGCCACCAGCTGAAGCCTGAGGCAATTGATCTCCTCCATACAAAATGACCAGTAGTATGGCCAAAACCTGATCGCAATGGATAAAAAACCAACACCGCCCACCCCGCCATTCCGCAAACTGCGCGGCTACGCCTTTGACCCCTCCTTATCTCAGGCCATTGATACGGCTTTCATCAACGATATGGTTTACCGAATCAGCTGGGAAGAAACTGAACCCGGCCCTTGCGGCGAGTACCTCGAAGTGATTGATTATGACCCTACGGTAGGTGAATTTTATGAACCCATCGACTTGCAGGATCCATACATTTTGGCGCAAGATGGACTGAGCCCCAGCGAGAGCAACCCACAGTTTCACCAGCAGATGGTTTATGCGGTGGCCATGACGACCATCAAAAACTTTGAAAAATCGCTGGGTCGTAAAGTGATCTGGAGCTTTCACCAAACCAGGGATGTGCCCAAGGCCAACAAAAACGGAAGGTACATCAACTCCGATGACGCGGAAGACAAATATGGCTACGTACAAGCTCTGCGGATTTATCCCCACGCCTTTCGCGGAGCCAACGCCTATTACAGCCCCCTGAAAAAAGCTTTGCTCTTTGGGTATTTCTCAGCTGAGCCCGCTGACGTGACCTTACAAATGCCCAATTCCTTGGTGTTTACCTGCCTGAGCCACGACATCATTGCCCACGAAATCACCCACGCTATTTTGGATGGTGTACACAACCAGTTCACCGAGGACAGCAACCCCGATACCCTGGCCTTTCACGAGGCTTTTGCCGATATTGTAGCGCTCTTCCAACATTTTACCTTTTCAGAAGTGCTCAAACACCAGGTCGCCAAAACCCGGGGTAACCTATCCGCCGAAAACTTGCTCGGGCAGTTGGCGCAGGAATTTGGCACCTCCATTGGTCAATACGGCGCATTGCGCGATGCCTTGGGCGAAATCGACCCTGTCACTCAGGTCTGGAAACCCCGCCAACCCAATGGCAACGAATACCAAACCATTCTCACGCCCCACGAGCGGGGCAGTATACTGGTTTCGGCCGTTTTTGAAGCCTTTATCAGCATCTACGAACGCCGTTCCGCCGACCTGATTCGCATTGCCACCTCGGGCAGCGGTATCCTTCCCGCCGGACAATTGCACCCCGATCTGGTCAATCGATTGGCCGAACAAGCGACAAAATCTGCCAAACACATCCTGCAAATGTGCATCCGCGCACTGGATTATTGCCCACCGCTGGACATCTCCTTCGGGGATTACCTACGGGCCATCATTACCGCCGACCGCGATTTGATCGCTGCTGACAATCGGGATTATCGCCTGGCCTTCATCACCGCTTTTCGCCGCCGAGGCATCTATCCGGGGGGCATCAAATCCTTGTCGGAAGAAAGCCTGAGTTATCCAGAGATACACACGGTGACTCCAAATGGGCAGGAGAACCCCTTCGCCTGGCTTCGCGAGTTCTTTTTTAAGTTCAAAAACGAAATCTCCTACCTCAAAGACCGCCGGAAAATTTTTGTGACCACCCGGGATTACGTCGTGGGGAATTATGACGAAAAAGCAGGGCCGATTTTTGATGGCATCCGCAAAACGCTGTATGAAAAAATGGGCAACTCGCTGGAGTTTGAAAAACTCACCGGACTGGTTTTTTCCCAAAACTGCGAGAGGGTAGGGGTGCGGCGTTCTACTTCTTATGGTGGCGACGGGCCTTCATTTTTCGTGCATTCCATGAATCTTTCTTCCCGGGTAGGCCCAGATGGGGAAAAAAGCAACCAAATCATCCTGACCATCACCCAAAGAGCTGGGGTGAAAGTGTCGCCGCAGGGTACGGTGACCCCCTTTGTGATCGATAAATCCAACCCCTTTGACAACCCCGACGGCAGTTTCATCATGCGTGGTGGAGCTACTTTGGTTTTTGACCTGGACGATTTTCGCTTGAAATACGTGATCAGCAAACCTTTACTGGATGTCAAAAAGCTGGAAAAGGGCATTTATGAAATTGACGCCAAACGCGCCTCAGCCTTGTACCGCTACCAACACCAGGAGGGGAAGGGATTGGACGTCTACAAGGCCTACTTTGAGCGCAGCAGCCTCTTTCCATCCTTCGAACCTTTTTCATTTTTGCACAACCATTAATACCCCGCTTATGGCCACTAAAGTTGTCAACAAAATCGCGGTGCACATGTACCGCCCAGGTGGGACCGGGGATTGTTTCCTGCTCCAATTTAAAAAAGGCACTCAGGTCAGCTTCAACCTGATGATCGACTGTGGTTGCATCAATGGCAGCGCCGACAATTTTGCCCCTATTCTGGACGATATTGCTGCCAAAACCAAGCAAAAAATCGACCTGCTGGTACTCACCCACGAGCATGCCGACCACATCAATGGTTTCACCAAAGCTGCCGATAAATTTGTCGCACTCAACCTGAAGGTCGCCAAAGTCTGGTTTGCCTGGACCGAAAGCAAAACCGACGCCGATGCCAACGACTACCGGCAAAATCATACCCTGCAAAAGTTGGCCCTGGACCAAGCCACCCAAAAACTGAACAAACTCCAGGGAGAACAGTATTTTCAACAACTGCTCGCGCTCGAAAATGAAGGTGAAGAACTCAGCAAGGGCATTGATCACTACATCGCTGCCCTGAATGGACTCAACGATTTGAACCTGGCCGCAACGGGCACCGAAACCATGGAGGACATCCTACGGCGTTTAAAAATCATCGACGCCAGCACCCTTGTAGAATACCAGGAGCCGGGCAAAACCCTCGAGGGCTTACTTGGGGCGGAAGGCATCCGCTTTTTTATCCTGGGGCCACCACGAGATTTGGGCCTCTTGAGCAAAGAAGAAAGCAAAAGCCAGGGTTATGAAAAAAGGGAGGTCAAAAGCAATCGCAATCAAGCGCTGGTGGAGGCGCTGGCCTTCCGAAAAGGTGCAGAGCAGGACTTGCAACCCTTTGAGTCAACTTATTTTGCCAAAGGAAAAGCTTCCGCACAGCTGAGTGAAATTCGTAAAAAGTACCGGGATGAAAAACATCTTTGGCGCAAAATCGACCACGATTGGTTGTTCGGCGGCGCTGAATTGGCCCTCAAACTGGAACAAAGCATCAACAATACCAGCCTGGTTATGGCCATCCAGTTTGAGAACAGCGAAAAAATCTTGCTCTTCCCCGGCGATGCCGAATACGGCAACTGGCTGAGTTGGGGTGCGCCCGGACTGAGTTGGTCCTTTGTCAAAAAGAACGAACAACAAACCGTAAAGGTGGATTACCTGCTCAAAAATACGGTGTTTTACAAGGTCGGCCACCACTTGTCTCAAAATGGTACGGGCAAGGAGATTGGCCTGGAGCAAATGACTCACCCGGATTTGGCCGCGATGGCGACCCTGGATTTTGGAAAAATCCTTACCGGCTGGCTCAATACCATGCCGAATGACCTCCTGAGCGCCGAACTCATCCGCAAAACGCGGGGGAAGTTTTTCTTTTCGGGCGATTGTGAAGACGTTTTGTCGAACATTCAAACCGAGCGGGTCTCGATTGACGCCAATTTACTCAAGGAGGTAAGGAAAAACAACAAGAAATTTGATAAAAAAATAGCCGTGGAGTATACGGTGAGTGGGTAAACAAAAAATGCCGTCTTCCCGGTAAAAGGAGACGGCATTTTTTATTGGCAACACCATAAAGATGCTTACAGCCTTATTCAGCCACCACTTCGAAAGTAACCGTTCCCGCTACGTCGCGAGACAGTTGAACATGAGCCGTATAAGTGCCCAGTTCTTTAATTTCTTCAGGGATGGATACCTTGCGGCGCTCAATTTCCATACCAATTTGGTCTTTGAGTGCAGCAATGATTTGTACAGTAGTAACGCTACCGAAGATTTTGCCACTTTGACCCGCTTTGGCGCCAATCTTGATGGTTTGGCTGGCGAGTTGGGCAGCAATTGCTTCGAACTCAGCGCGACGAGCAGCTTCCTCCTCTTCTTCATTGCGCTTGATGTGGTCGATAGCGGCTATATTGGCTTTGTTGGCTACGCGAGCCAAGCCTTGTGGGATCAGGTAGTTGCGACCGTAACCATCTTTTACGCCAACTACTTCAAAACGATCCCCTAATTTATCAATATCCTTAAGCAGAATAACTTGCATGATTGATGATGATTTTGAGTTGTGGAGCACCGCGGGGTGTTCCTAAATCAAATCGTTGCAGTCCGAATTGGATTATTTCAACAAATCGGCTACATAGGGCAGCAAAGCCAAATGACGCGCACGTTTTACGGCAGTAGCCACTTTGCGTTGGTACTTCAAAGAGTTACCCGTAATGCGGCGAGGCAGGATTTTGCCTTGCTCGTTGATGAATTGGAGCAAAAAGTCACCATCTTTGTAATCGATGTACTTGATGCCAAACTTGCGGAAGCGGCAATACTTTTTGCGCTTCTGGCCAATCTTAGGATTGCTGAGGAACTTAATATCGTCCTTATTTGCCATTGGTTTGTGTCTTTTGGAAGGTTGGTAATGGATTACGCTTGATCTTCGGTTGGCGTTGTAGCAGCAGCTTCAGCCTCTGTAGCAGCAGGCTGTGGTCGACGTGGGCCACTGTTGTTGCTGTTGTTGTTGCCTCTGCGATCAGGACGCTCATTTCGCTCATCGCGCTTTTCTTCTACCTTCTTCTTCTTGATTGTACCAATCAGACCTTTGCGCTTGTCTTCATTGTACTTCACGCCGTATTTATCCAGGGATACGGTCAGGAAGCGAATGATGCGCTCGTCGCGGCGGAATGCCAGTTCAACATCGTTGATGTAGCTGCCATCTACAGCTTTGAATTCAACGCAATAATAAGACCCGGAGTGACGCTTGCCAATGGCGAAAGCCAATTGACGCAAGCCCATCTCATTGATATGCACGATCTCACAGCCCTTGCTCTTGAGCAGATCGACATATGTCTGAGCAGTCGCCTTGATTTCTTCAGACGCCAGCACGGGGTCAACGATGAAGGTTACTTCGTAATTTCTCATCGGATTCAGACATATTTGGTTATCCAAAAATTTGGGCTGCAAAGGTAAATAATGGGTTTTGGATATCCAAATAAATATGTGAAAATCATTGGGGTAACCGTTCGTAGGGGTAACCCTTGCGGTAATCCCGACGAACGGGGCAACCGCAAGGGTACAACCGAGGCCGGTTTACAAAAATGGGGTACGATTCTTGCGGTTACCCTATTGGACGGGGCAACCGCAAGGGTTGCCCCTACTGGCGTTCGACCGCCGATATAATCATGGAATGATCGTAATCCCCGCGAATGATCGGCGATTGCAAATTTCCCGTAAATGACCGTACGCTGGTATACACGTAATCGAACAGCTCCTGGATGGTTACTTTTTTATCGCGGTTGGCATCACCCTCACCTTTTAATCCCCGAATGAGGAAGTGGCTGAACACGCCCTGGCGCAGGCCACTGGCTTCCAAGGAGGTTTCTTCGGATTTGGACGACATGATCAGGGCCGTTCCCGCCTGGGCTTGAGCCAACTGATTGTAAAAACCCACGATGGTATTTTGGGTGGCTTGTACCGAGCGAGCGGCCAACATACTACCTGAATGGCAAGCATCGGCGATACACAGTTTGTACTTAGCCGGGCTCTTTTTGAGCATATCGTTGA
This sequence comes from Saprospiraceae bacterium, assembly GCA_027486765.1. Lineage (GTDB taxonomy): Bacteria > Bacteroidota > Bacteroidia > Chitinophagales > Saprospiraceae > Haliscomenobacter. The sequence continues at coordinate 4,608 of JAIXOO010000492.1, read as the reverse complement.
TTTCCTGGTGGAAAATTTTGTTGTCTATACCATTGTAATCGATCGGCAAAAAGGCCCCCGGTAAACCATGCCCGGAAAAGTACAACAGCACAAAATCGTTGGGCCCAGCCTTATAAAACACCTCCCGCATCGCGCTAAGGATGTTTTGGCGGGTAGCAGCCTCGTCGATCAGGAGTTTGATTTGTTCATCGGCCACGGCGCCACCTTCGGGACTTTTTAGGAAAGCGTAGATGCGATAGGCATCGTCGTCGGTAAAGCGCAGTACTGGCATGTCCTTATAGGAGGCCACACCAATGATGACCGACCAAATTTTGATTCCAGCCACGGCTGGTGGTTGGCTGGTGGGGTTGGCAATTTCCGATTCCAGGGTCTGTACCAATTTTCCATCCTTCCAGTAACCCATTTTTTTGCGCCCGTCAGCGTAGGTGTAAGTTCCTCGACCTGTTACACTGCTGCGCTCGAACATCCCCTCATAACGAGTGGTCGTACCATCCTTTTGCTGGTAAATGAATAGCCCCTGGCCATGGGAAAGACTATCTTTAAATGGACCAATGTAGCGACTGCCATCACCATATACATAGGTGCCGTAGCCATTGACACAATCGCCGGTGATGCAGCCAATTTGGCGCTGCGGCGTTTTTACACCCAGGTTAGGCGACACAGCGTTTGGATTGTTGCCATTGCTGACATAGTTATTTTCTTTCCAAACTCCGGTTTTTTTCACCCCTTTTTCATCGATGAATACCCCTGAGCCATCCATTCTATCGCCGACCCAACGGCCTTCGTAGATTGATTTATCGGGATTGTATACTTTCCCAAAACCATTGCGGATGCCATTTTTGAAGTCACCCAGATAGATCATGCCATCGGGGTACAATTTGATGCCATTGCCTTCAAAACAATTCCCAGAAATGCAGCCTGGTTTAAATTTGTTGGGAACACCGTCCAAAGTCAGGTTGAGGTTGTTCATGGGTTTGGCAAGTTGGCCTTCTTTCCAGATGCCTTGCTCTACTTTGCCATCCCCAGTCTGGCGAATGCCTTCCCCTTCGTAGCGGTTGTTTTTCCAGTATCCAGTGTAATTGCCGTCGTTGGGCAAATACAAAAAACCAAAACCTTCCCTTTTCCCCCCTTTAAATTCGCCCACGTAACGCGAGCTGCTACTGGGGTAATACATGACTCCGCTTCCATCGATACAGTTGCCCGTAATGCATTGGGCGAGTACGAATTGAAGGTTTAAGGTTACTGCGATTGAAACGCAAAAAATGAGCTTTTTCATGGTGGAAATAATTTATAAGGGTCAAGCTTTTTGTTGAGAGGTTGAGGAGTTGAGAAGTTAAGGCTACAGCAGCTACTTAGACGCTGGCGACACTCAACTTCTAAACCCCTCAACTTCTAAACTCTATTCATTCCCGAATCAATGCAAAAGGCATTGCCTGGTCAAAAGTTCCCAACAGCAGGGGGGTCTGTACGTTGGCGGTATAGGTACGTACGTTGCGTTGTACGTAGTCAAAGGCCTCCCTGACGGTAATTAAGTTATTATGATCCTGATCGGCGGGGCCTTTTAAGCCCTTGATTAAAAAATGACTAAACACCCCCGAACGTAAACCATTGTCTTCCAGCGAATACTCTTCACTTTTTGAAGACATGAATAGCGCCGTACCGCCTTTAGAGCTGGTAAAAGACCGATAGAATTTTTCTAATTCGATGTGAATAGGAGTCCGAGGATTGCCAATACTACCTGCATGACAGGCGTCAGCGACTATGATTTTGTGCTTAGCGCGGCTTTTATCAATGATGTTTTTAAGCTCTTCGTGCTTAAGACTATTGTTATAGCCATCATAATCGATGGGCAAAAATGAGCCCTCAATGCCGTGGCCGGAAAAATAGAAAAAAATCACATCATTATCATCAGCTTTTTGATAAAGTGTGTTAATTGCCGAAAGAATTCCACTGCGGGTGGCATCTTCGTCGATCAAAAGCCGGATTTGACTCTCTGGTATGGCCCCTCCTTCCGGGCTGCGCAAAAAGGCGTAAATCAAGTAGGCATCATCGTCGGTAAAGCGCAAGGAGACGAGGTGGTTGTATTGGGCGGCTCCGATGACGACGGCCCAGATTTTTACTTCAGAGGCCGAAGTTGTGACAGGTTTGACGGGGACTACTGGTTTTTCCCGTTCTTCAAAGATTTTTTGCAGCGGTAAGCCCTTTTCCCACACTGCTGTCAGGATGCGTCCGTCCTGGTAGTACATGATGCCGCGCCCCTGGGGATTGTTGAGTTTCCAGCCTCCTTCATACCGGTCGCCATTGTTGTAAAAGGTTTTGCCGAGGCCTTCGGGATTGCCGTTGGCAAAGTAGCCCACGTAGCGGGTGCCATTGCGGTACACAAACTGGCCGAGTCCGGTGGCACAATATTCTACATTACAGTTGCGGTATTGCAGGGAATCGGGCAGTGCTACTTCATTTTGCAAAATTTCGAGTCGACTGGCCGCCAGATAGCGCCCCTGATCCCAGATGCCACTCAATTTGGTGCCATTGGTTTTACTCTGGATTCCAGTGCCGTGTGGTTTGCCATCCTTCCAGTCGCCCTGGTATTTTTCACCATTGGCGTAGAGCATCGTACCTTTTCCACCAAATTTTCCCAGTTGAAAGTCGCCTTCATAGCGGTCTTTGTTGGCCTGCAGCAGCACTCCCCGGCCCTGCGGTTGGCCGTTGTACCATTGGCCTTCGTATTTGGAACCATCCAGATAGGTCATGGTACCCGTACCTTGCATGACATTGGACTGAAATTCGCCGAGGTATTCATCTCCGGTGGCAAATTTCAAGCGCCCTCGGCCTTGGCGCATGTGATTGACCCATTCACCGCTGTAGCGGTCGCGATTGGGAAACTCCATGGTGCCCAGGCCTTGCAGCTTTCCTTGCCGGAAGCTGCCTTCGTAGACAGATCCGTTGGGGAGCACACATTTGCCGAGTCCATTTGCGCAGTCGCCTTTCAGGCATTTAAAAGCCGGATTTTGAGCACTTAAGATCGGGGATGCCAACAAAAGGCACCATACGCAGCACAACATCTTCATACCCGAAACTGAGTTAATTGTTATAAACAAAGCGTAAAGTTTCACTCAGATTGTAGCGTTTTTCGTGAAGATTGAATAATTTTATTAACCTGTTATGGGTTATGCATATTGCTCGCCTGTGGAGCTTTAAAGAAATTTTAAGCCAATGACAGACGATGTTCATATTTTTTAACTTTCCTCTTTAAAGTAATCTTAATTTTGCAAAAAAAAAACGATAGCAATGAAAAAATTCTTTCTCTTCCTTATGGTGGCCGCCACCTTCTATGCTTGCAACAGTACCAAAAACAGCGTGAGCAGCAAAGGTGACAGCAAACACTTCGGTGCTAAAATCTCTGCCAATGGTGCAGTTACTTACGATCAACTGCTGACCGACCTCAATTCCAAAGACTCCCTGAAAGTGAAAGTAGTGGGTACGGTAGAAGGCGTATGCCAGGTGAAAGGCTGCTGGATGAACATCGTTTCAGCCGATGCGGGCAAACCTAAAATGTTTGTCAAGTTCAAAGATTACGGCTTTTTTATGCCGAAAGACATCTCTGGCCGCAAAGTGGTGATGCAAGGAATGGCTTACCGGGAAGTAACCCCCGTGGACGAATTGCGTCACTATGCTGAAGACGCTGGAAAATCAGCGGCTGAAATCGCTCTGATTACCAAACCCAAAGAAGAATTGAAGTTTATGGCTTCCGGGGTTGTACTTTTGGATTGATTTCAATTATCTTGTTTATATTTGTCGAACAAGTAAACAGCAGTATTTGGCTCCAAACTCGCTTACAAGCGAGTTTGGAGCCAAATGCCAATCACCTTCAACTGCAGGAATGGATTATCGTGCCGCCAAGGATTTCATCATCGATAAACTCAAACGCGAACTCTCCGCTGATTTGACTTATCATGGTCTGCACCATACTTTGGATGTTTTTGACATCACCAAAGAACTTTGCAACATCGAAGCGGTCACGGCGCGTGAAGCAGTTTTGCTCAAAACTGCGGCCCTGTTCCACGATTCGGGTTTTACCATCAACAACAAAGACCATGAATTATTGGGCTGCCAGATTGCCCAAAAGGAATTGCCCAAGTTTGGGTACTCAGACGAGGAGATTGAACAAATTTGTGGGATGATCATGGCGACCAAAATTCCTCAAAATCCCCAAAACCATTTAGAAGCCATTTTGTGTGATGCCGACCTGGACTACCTGGGGCGCGACGATTTTTACAGCATCGGAGCCACCTTGTACGAAGAGCTCAAAGCCTACAAGGTGCTGCAAAATGAAGAGGCCTGGAACCGCCTGCAGGTTTCTTTTTTAGAAAAACATACTTTTTTTACACCCACCAGTATCGAGCGCAGAGCCCAGAAAAAGGCACTTTATTTGGACGAGTTGCGCAATTTGGTTGCCTCCTACGAAAAAAAATAAATTTTCCAGGCAGCGAATAATTCCCCTCATGCGTATAAGCATCAGTTAAGGTTACAATTCGCTAGGCAACCTCGGCTTACACTCACTAGTTGCTACATAGCAAAATCTTTTATCAGCCCGAGGTTGCCTTTTTT
>JAIXOO010000180.1 GCA_027486765.1 Saprospiraceae bacterium | reverse complement strand
AGGATGCGGGAACTAGGCACATTTTGTGTGTCCCAACCGATCTTTTTGTATGAACTTGGGCCTAATTTCCGACGCTATCTCCCCAATTTTTACCTCAATCGGGTCTTTCCTTACCGCAGTGTGCTAGATGCCGGGGTCAGTTTGGCTTTTTCTTCGGATGCCCCCGTGGTGAAGGATTTTAACCCACTGATGGGGATACGCAATGCAGTGGAGCGGGTGGATGTGCAGGGCAATGAAATTGGTGGAACTGAAAAAATTACGCTGGTGGAAGCCTTGCGGGCGTATACGTTGGGGGCAGCGGAAGCGGAGGGGACGGATGCCGTGAATGGGAGCTTGGAAGTGGGAAAATGGGCGGATTTGGTGGTGCTGGAGGGGAGTCCGTTTTCAGGTGGAGCATTGGAAAATATAGCAGTATCTGAGTCGTGCCTTCGAAGTTAATGAGTAAGATTTAGACTAGCGGGTTTGTAAAACCCTGATTCGACTAGGTATACTATAAATATTTTTATATGACTAGAGCAAACTTGTTATTTCCTCTTTTCTTAGTTCTTATTGCTTCATGTACTAACAGCGATAAGCCAAAAATTATCTTGAATCCGCCAATCTCCTTACCAGAGTATAGGGTATTCAGGCTTGATTCATTGGTTATTACTCTTGGAGACCATATGGACGATGTATTTAAATCAATTGGTACTGTCAACTCATGGAAGAGAAATAAGACTACAGAAGAATATTTATTTCCACATGGCTTAAGTAATGACGTGGATTTTACCCGGCTTCGCTCTTTCAAAAGAGAACGGAATGGCAATTTTGAAGAAGTAGACAGGTTATATTTTTTGGACAGCTTGCTGATAGCTTATGATTATTCTTATAAGGGATTAGATAAGGGTAATATCTTAAAATTAATAAATAGCAAATTTAATTTTTATGAAGATAAAGATATTTTTTTTATTGCCAAAAATATTGAAACCCTAAAAACATTTAAGCAAGAGTATGACCATAAGGATTATTTCGTTCAAATCATTTACGCTTCTTCGGAATCAACTCAAGGTTTTATTGAGATATATGTATCAGTTGAGTATAAAGAGGAAATGCTGCGAAGCAAATTATTCAAATAAAGCCCTCCGATCTGGGAATACAAGGGCTTAAACAAAATTGGGATAATCAAAACAATCAAAAATAAATGCGCATGAAGACTTATGGTAAAGCAATCGATTGGACAGTTGTGGGTACAATATTGGTTTTAGTTTTTCTTATTTGTGGCACATACATTGAGCAAACAGGGTTAGCCCGAAATGGAGAAAACGTAAAAGGAAAAATTGAAGATTTTAGTTTTTCAGGTAAGACATTAATGGTCTACATAAGCTTTGATGTAAATGGAAAAAAATATAATTCACGCACCACCGCAGGTAAAAGGTTAAGAGCATGCTACTATCAAAAAGACAGGCCTTGTATCGGAGATACTTGCTGGGTTACGTATTGGAGGAAGGATCCCAGAATAATTGATTATAATCTAATCAACTAGGTTGTTGAAATAGTCCGCTAGTAAGGAGCGAACTCCACCCCCGGTACAACCTTTCCCTCGCTGGTGCAAGTGTGTTGCTGGTACGGCGTCCTCTCTGGTACAAGTCTTTTCGCAAAAAAAATTGTATGCCAGCTGGTCGGCTGGCACAGAACAAGTGTCCAATGTTATGCTTTATACTGCTAAGTTTTTTGCGCCATTCTCACGTGCAGAACTTGACAGTATAGGGTATTGTGCCAATTGACTCAAAACCCAAAGTCATGAAAAAAACGATTTACGTATTTTTTTGTCTGCTCTTTTTACTCTTGTTCAATGGTTGCACAAATGCAAAGAAAACCAAAGAATCAGCTTTAAATAAGTTTGAGAAAGATACTTCTAGCCAGGAAATCATCCCACAAGAAACTAGCTTGAGCCCAAAGAAAGTAGACTCAACTTTATTGTTTGCCTGTGATCATAAGCACGAATTTTTGAAAAAAATTGACGTACTCGACGACCCTTTTCTTGATCTTTCGTATGCTTATTTCAAAGAAGAAAATCAAATTATTCCCATTCAAGATAAGGTCATAGAATTGCTAAAGAAAAAACGACACAACTGCTATGCTATCTACTACTCTGGAATCTGCCTGGGTAATTTACCTGGTAACATTAAATTGGCATATGGTTTGTCTGGAGACTTTGACCTTAACCAAGTAATTTTTCTTTCCTTTCAAGGGAAAAAACTTATAGATGCTTGCGTTGTAGCTGAATATTTTGGTGATGCTGATGATTATTCATCTATTAGCTCTGAATTTACAGGAAACAACATTGATATGAAAAAAATCTATATTGATAGTAAACGTACATTAACTGTCCCAGATACACTAAACATTCTAAAAGCTAAATACTTTTCAATAAGGTATAAAGACGGTTTTTTTATTGAAAAGTTAGACTCTATTAAGACAAATTTTAAAGAGGTAAAAATTTGGACGAAAAGGAAAACAAAATAAACTGGGCCGAGCTTTATCTTGACCGCTGGTTATGCTCTTTCCCTACCTAAAAAGCAAACAACCTCTCCATCGGAATCTCAATGTCCACATCCTCCAAATAATACTTGTTTTTAATCGCAGGGTAAGTGGTCAAAAGCGTAGTAAAAATCGCCTTTTTGGTCTTGGTCGCTTGTTTGAAAATTGATTTTCGAAGGCGCAGTTTGTCGGCGTATTCCTGCGTGATGGCATAGTGGTCTTTGGTGAATTTCGCCTCGCACAAGTGGATGATTTGATCGGCACGATCAATGACCATGTCCACCTGTGCACCCGGTAAAACATCGTTGCCCTTGAATTTCCACGAGCTTTGTTGGGTAAAAACCCCACTAATGCCCAGCGCAGCCTTGATTTGATCGACATGCTGGAGACAAATATTTTCAAAGGCATAGCCACTCCAGGTAATGTAGGAGGGCGTTTTGCTGAGTTGCTCCCAGACCTGCTTGGTAGTACCTTGATTGGGTTGGATGAATTTAAGGAAAAACAAGGAATACAGGTCGGTGAGTTTGAAAATGCCTTCTTTTTTTAGGTTCAAAAAGGGCGGATAGCGGCGAATAAAATCACACTCCTCCAGTTCTTCCAAAGTTCGGGTCAGGTGGCTTTCGTTCATTTTTGTGGCCTGTGCGAGGTCAGATCGGGTTAATCCCTGCGGACGTTTGGCCAAAGCTTCGATGATGGCAATGTGCAGTTCGGCATTTTTGAATAAGGAATAGTACAACTGCCCGTATTCCTCGCTCAAAAGTCCCTGGCGGTAAAAGCAAATTTCGTCAATCAACTGCGGCACGCTCTTGCCTTTTTCAATTTCCTTCAAATAAAATGGGATGCCGCCCATGGCCATGTAAAGCTCCAAAATCTGGTATCGCGGCATTTGT
>JAIXOO010000377.1 GCA_027486765.1 Saprospiraceae bacterium | reverse complement strand
CTCAATACCCTGCACCTTGGCCAGGTGATCCAGTTTACCCGGCTCACAACCCTGGGCAATGGCAAACAAGTACGGACCTATGCCCTCATCGGTGGCTTGATTTTGCTGTTGGCTTGTGTCAATTTTATGAATCTGGCTACTGCTCGTTCGATGCAACGTGCTCGGGAAGTAGGGGTGCGCAAAGCACTGGGCTCACAACGCGGCACTTTGGTTGGGCAATTTTTGGCAGAATCCCTGTTTTTTAGTTTCATAGCATGGGCCTTGGCCTTTGTGTTGGCGGGGGTAGCATTGCCCTTGTTCAACCAGTTGACGGGGATGCAAATGGCGTTGAGTGGTCTGTTGAATCTCAAAGTATTGGGCATTGGTTTGTTGCTGACCTGTGTGGCGGGGCTACTAGGCGGTACTTATCCGGCGTTTTTCCTTTCCCGCTTCAAGGTTACCGAGATTTTTAGAAAAATGGGCAGTTCTACCCGCGGCGGCCATGCGGGCATTCGCAACGGGCTGGTGGTATTCCAGTTTGCTGTGTCGGTGAGCCTGATGCTGGGTTCCTGGGTAGTGTACCAGCAATTGCAGTTTGCGCTGAAACAATCGCCGGGTTTGCAACGTGAACATGTGATGATCATGCCCATGCTGCGCAATTTGGAAGAACCCGGTAAAATGGAAGCTTTCCGCCAGCGGTTGTTACAAATTCCTGAGGTGAAAATCGCCTCACATTCTACCTTTTTGCCTTCCGTTGGAAGCTTTGGCGATTATTATGAACCCGATCAAGGCAACCAAAAACGAGCGGTGCCCAAAAGTATGTTGTTGAGCTCTTTTTTGACGGATGCAGATTTCATCCAAACCTTGGGCATTGACATCATCAAGGGACGTGGTTTTTATCCTGACAACTCCCAGAGTGACTCTACTTCGGTGATTTTGAACGAAGCCGCCGTGAAAATAATTGGTTGGGAAGACCCCATTGGCAAGTGGCTGACTTATCCTGGCAATGGGGATCAACGTTTTCAAGTGGTGGGCGTGATGCGCGATTTCCATAGTGGAACCATCCGCGCAGCCATTGAGCCTGCGGCAATTTTCCACGAATCTTCTAAAACTTACCGCACCTGGGCTTCCTACATGTCGCTTCGGCTGCAACCAGGAACTGAAAAGACAGTCATCGAAAAAACCAAGGCACTTTGGAAAGAAATGGTTCCCAGTGCTCCTTTTGATTACGATTTTTTAGATGATTCCTTTGGCAATCTTTATCAGGAGGAGCAACGCGCCGCCACCTTATTGGGCGTATTTACCGCACTGGCCTTGTTCATTGGTTGCCTGGGTTTGTTCGCGCTGGCGGCTTACACTGCTGAGCAACGCACCAAAGAAATTGGCATTCGCAAGGTGTTGGGCGCCTCGGTTTTTGGCATCACTTCCTTGCTGGCCAAAGATTTCCTTAAACTCGTATTGCTGGCCATTCTCATTGCCTCTCCTGTTGCCTGGTACTTTATGAACCAATGGCTGGCTGAATTTGCGTATCGCATTGATATGGAGTGGTGGATGTTTGCGGTGGCGGGGGTAGCGGCTGTTGGGATTGCGTTTTTGACGATTGGGTTTCAAAGCATCAAAGCAGCCTTGGCAAATCCAGTGAAGTCTTTGCGGAGTGAATAAGCTATGCTTTATACACAACTATTTTGGTAAATCACCATTTCCTTATTTTGGATTGTTTAAATCTAGTACTATGTTTCAAAATTACCTTACGGTTGCCCTGCGCAACCTCAGCAAAAACAAAATTTACTCTACCATCAATATAGCCGGTTTGGCAATGGGCATCGCAGCCTTTTTGTTCATTTTGGAATACGTCAGCCTGGAAAAAAGTGTGAACCAGTTTCACGCCAAATTGCCCAATCTGGCGCGGATGCTTTGCCAAAATACACAAGGTGAAAACTGGCCACAAGTGGAACCCGGCTGGGGGGATATAGCCAAATCGCGGCTGCCTGAAATCAAATCCTATTGCCGGTTTTCAGATGGGATTACCCAAGGTGTGGTGCAAAACCCATTGAACAATCGCTCCTTCCGTGAAGAAAATCTGAGCTACGGAGAAGGCAACTTTTTTGAGTTCTTCAGTTTTCCGCTGGTAGCAGGCCAAGCCAAAGACTTGAACCAACCCGATGCGGCTTTCATTTCCGCCTCGATGGCCAAAAAATACTTCGGGGAGGAAAGCCCCCTGGAACAGACCCTGAAGCTGAACAACCAATTTGGCAACCGGGTGTACGTGGTAAAAGGGGTGTACGAAGACATGGGGGACAATTCGGACATCCGCTTCGATATGGTTTTTTCGCTCGAAAACCTGAAAAATAAGGAAAACCTCAACGGGAATTCTTGGGCAGCACTGGATAATCTGGACAACCAGTACATCAACATGCTGTTTGAACTCAGCCCCAATACCAACCTGAAGGCCTTAGAAAAGAAACTCACGGCACTGCGCCGTGAAATTCAATCGGAAAAAGACGCTACCGTGTTCAGGTTGCAACCCTTGGCAGATGTGCATTTGGCCAAATCCACACAGGATGACCTGCAACACACCGGGAACCGTCGCTACGTATTGATGCTGATGGGCATTGCCTTCCTGATTCTGCTGATCGCCTGGTTCAACTACATCAACCTGAATACCGCCAACTCCATCAAACGCGCCAATGAGGTAGGGGTGCGCAAGGCCATTGGCGCAAGCCAGCAAAACTTGTTGGGTTTATTCTTGGTCGAATCCGTTTTGGTCAATCTTTCTGCATTTGTGCTGGCGATTGTGTTGGTCGTAATCTTGCAGCCATTGTTCAATCAGCTTTTTGAAAAAGCCCTTAGCTTGCAGACCTTGTTCCAAAACCCGGTTTGGGCACTGGGGGTAGGCTTGCTGCTTTTGAGTTCAATTGTATCAGGCGTTTACATTGCGCTGGTTTTGGCGCGCTTCAAACCAGTAGATACCCTGAAAGGCAAAATTGCCAAAACCGGCTCAGGTGCTTTTTTGCGTAAATCATTGGTGGTCATTCAGTTTAGCATCTCCGTGGCGCTGATCATCAGCACCATGCTGGTATTCAAACAACTGAAGTTTATGCAACACGCCAATCTGGGTTTCGACAGCACCCAACTGGTGACAATTCCTGGGCCACAACTGAACCTGGATGAAAGCTACAAACAACGTAGAGCGGCTTATCAAGACGAAATAGCTCAACAAAGCTTCGTGGAGGGATTTTGTACCTCCGGCAGCGGGCCTGGGCGGGGCTATAATTTTGCTACCGATGGCTTCAGTTCGCCGAAGTCGGCCAAAGGTGCCGAAACCCAATCCTTCTCTTTTGCCATCATTGGAGAAAATTATTTGCCCACCTTTAAAATTCCCCTCAAAGCTGGCCGGAATTTTACCGCGATAGAAACAGACGTAGAATGGAACGACAATGATAAAGTGATCCTGAATGAAAAAGCGGCCAAAGCCCTGGGTTTTGAAGACGTAAAAGACGCCTTGACCACCAAAATAACCTGGGATGAACGCAAGCTGCAAGTGATCGGCGTAGTGAAGGATTACCACCACGAAGGTTTGCAAAAGGCCATCGGCCCGATCAT
>JAIXOO010000434.1 GCA_027486765.1 Saprospiraceae bacterium | reverse complement strand
GTACACTTTTTACTTCGATATGGCCGCCAAACAGTCGCGCATACTCGTGACACAGGGCAAGGCCAATACCCGTGCCGCCTTCGGCCGGCTTTTCGGGTCGGGTGGTCTGGAAATAGCGGTCGAAGATGTGGGGCAGATCGTCGGGATGGATGCCCGGGCCGGTGTCTGCAACTTCGAGCTGGAGAATACCTTTATTTACAGTCAGTTTGGCCTTGATCTGCCCGCCCGTCGGCGTGAACTTGAAAGCATTGGAAAGCAGGTTGTACAAAATTTGGCGGCACTTCTCCTGATCTATCTGGACTACCAAATTTTTATCCATAACTGTTTCAAATGAAAAATCAATTTGTCGGCTCTGTGCCAGCGACTCAAATTGAGCAGCATAGTTGCTGAAGAAAGCAGACAAGCGGGTTGGTATTGTGTACACTTCCATTTTGCCCATTTCCAATTTCCTCAAGTCAAGTATCTCTGCCACCAACTGTTCCAATTGTTTCCCGCCCCGGTTGACCATTTGCAGCAATTGGGTTTGTTTTTCGTTCAGACGATTTTCTTTCAACAGTGAGCGGATGGGGCCTAGGATCAAGGTGAGCGGGGTGCGTAGCTCGTGGCTTACATTGGCGAAAAAGCGCGACTTGGCTATATCCAGGCTTTTGAGTTGTTCTGACTGTTGCCGGGTGATAAGGTTGGCTTTCTGTAGTCGCAGATAGTAAAAAGTCAACACCCCCGCAAAGCCGATAACCATTGCAGCGATTGCCAACAGCCAATTCCGATTTTTTTTCTCCTGCACTAATTGCAGTTTTTTGGTCTCAAGTTCTTTTTCTTGTTGGGCGTCATTGTATTTATTGTTTATTTCTACAATCTTTTCCAGGTTTCGCTTATCCTTGTATTTCGACTCCTCCGATTGTCCTTCTTTTAAATAAAAAATAGCGGAATCGGGCTGGCCCATTTGCTGGAAAGCGTCTCCCTTGAGTCTATAGATTCGGTAAAGTAGGCCAACGTTATTCTCCCTGGTAAGGGGATAAAAAAGAAGTATTGAATCTATGTTGGTCATGGCCTTCCTTGGATTACCCTGGGTAAGATTCAAACGCGCCATGTTTATATACAAGCTACAAAATGAGGTATATGCTTCGATTTTCAGAAATAGTTGCGCCCCGGCCCTAAAATGGGAGATCGCCCTTTCGGAATCTGTTTTTGCGTAATTCAATCCCAGTAGCCACTGCCCTGCAGCCTCCTCAAAAACTGCCCCGAACTTTGGTGCAGTACGGACGGCTATCTCGGCGTAGAAAATGGAGGAGTCTCGATCGCCAAATATCCTGTGCCAAGAAGAAATGCGTACCGCAAAGTGTGGATAGCTGGAATCCAAATGGTATTGTTTAATAGTGGCTTGTGCTTCCCGGAGATTGGACAAACTTTCTTTACTCTGCATGGCATACTCCAATTCAAGCGCGATGACCCGGCAGGTTTCGGCAAAAACCTCCCACTGCTTGGTTGCCTTGCTGGTTTCTTTCAACTTCAATAAAAAATTCAACTTATTTTGACTAGTGTCGGAATCCATGAGAGCCGAGCCGTGTACCAAGCGCACTTTTAAACCTAAAGGGGAATCATACTGGCCTTTCTTTTTGAGCTGCTCCATCAGTTCCGTAGTAATCGCAATAGCAGACTGGCTACGCTTCGCAATCATCAATTTATTGGCCTGATCAAGGGATTTCAGGATGCTTTTTGGGGTGAAAGTATCTTGTTGGGCGGTGGTTTGCGTTAGGAATGCCGTTAGGAACAAAAGCAAGCACAACAGTACCGCTTTTAACACCTTTGTGGTGTTTACATGAATGGATGTGGGCATGAATAGAATGTTAATGCGAATTACCGGGCATTGGACTTAGAAAGGAAGCAGAAAGAAAATGATTGTTTTTCTGCATTGACCGCATAAAGATCAACTAAAAATCGAAAGATTCTTTTGAAAAAAATCTTTCAACCATAAAAAATGAAAAGTATAGAAAAAATCATCGCAGCCATTCAACTGCGATGATTTCGAATAAATTCCAATGTAATTCAGCATGGGTTTCAGGAGAATTGAATGCTCACATCGAAGAAACCTTTCCTTCTGCCTTACGCTTCAAATATTCCATTTTAGAATAATCGGAAAGTGCTCCAGGTTCTTTTAATTTTTTCAACTCATTGACTTCAGATGCGCCTTCAAAACGGGCATTCATTTCACTATACCCTTTGGTGTACAAAAAGAAGGTATTGACTCCTCCCCCATTCGTCAGTGCAGATTCTGGGTACAAGAGTTCGAGGTAATCGCCCTTCTTTTTGAGCAGCACGTATTTTAGATCAGCATCCGCCAACAGGGCCAAGGCGTTGTTTTTGTCCTGATCAAGTGCTGAAGTAGCTTGGATAAAAGTGGTGGTCACCTGGCCGTTGGGGGTGAAATCCATCGCAGCGTAGTCCAGCTCCCAAAACTTGAAGCCAGTTTCCACCTTCATTTCTAGTTCTGTTTCTTTTATGGTCATCAGGTTGAGTGGAATCACCAGATCACGGGCTTGTAAAGGTGTGGTGGCTACAAAATATTCCAACAACTCCCATTCACCATCGCGCTTGAGGTATACGGACAGTGGCAGGTCATTGTCGCGCATGCCTTGTAATCTTTCTGGGCTGCTGAGTGCATTTTGTTCTTGCAACCAATTGGGGAAATCCTTACCAAACTTGCGGTAATAGCTGTCTACCACCTGGGCCATCCATTCCGAACTTTGTGCCCGTAGGATTAGCTTACCCCTTTCGGTTCTTTCCGGTTTTTTAAACTTGAGGGTGACCGCATTGCGCGAGGACTCTTCATTGTCAAAAGCAAAAACTTGATCGTCTTTGGTACCTGTGACCAGGCTCAAATCGCTGCCGTTGGAACTGGTTACACTATTGGGTTTTTGCGCTTTGCCAATCAGGTGGGCTTTGCCACGCTGATCCACAATGACTTCTTTGTTTTGAGGGTGCTGTACCGCCAGCAGTTGAGCCATATCGGTGTATTGCTGTCCATTTGATTCATTGCTGATGCGTAGTCGGAAATTCCCTGCTTGTGCTTGTAGGGCTGGCAGCGGGAAATACTCGTAATTGGCGAGGTTCTCGCCGATCATGCCGCTGTATAGTTCACCTTGTACCACGTATTTTTCGCCATTAAACACGTAAACGGAGGGGTGTGGACTCGTTTTGTCACCCAATGTAGTAGAGAGGAATAAGGCCAAAAACAGGACCATACCTCTTTCTTTTGTGAAGTTAGTCAAGGTTTTCATGGTGCTCACAAAATGGTTTTGTCCATTTCATCTGAAAATTGCAACATAATTGGACGTCATTCAATGAGCTTGGTCAGTTGGAGGGGGTGAGAAATGGCAATTCTAGGGCGAGGAATACTTTTGGTGATTTTCTCGGCATGGAGCTCAGCTTTTTTTATTACCCAAATAAAGTCTTGCGCATTAATCCTCCACCCTCAACGCCCCCATCACCAAACGCGGCCGACTAAGCAACTGATAACGGGTGGTCAAAAAAAAGAGCTCGTCTGGGCCGGTTTGTTTACAGTGGCGTGCTACGATGAGTCCTTTATTGGTATCGTCTTTCAATTTAAAAGCAAGGTCGCGTGCCATTTGGCCATCCACATTAATGGTTACGATGGTCGCTACCGCGTCATTAAAAGAGCTAATCCGTTTAGCGGGTACATTCAATGGTTTTTTCAAATTGTCTACATCATCATTGTACAAAAAATACAGGTTGCTGCCCGAAACCATCATGGTATACCCATTAAAAACTGGCGTTTCCTCCATGATTTGCCTTTTGGGAATGGTGCGCACCCATTCTATTTCTCCGGTCGGGCTGATGTTGGTGACACATATTTCATTGTTGACATAGGTGGTACGTGTTACCCAATAGTTGCCGTTCAGGTATCGTCTAATGATGGCATAGGCTTGTTCAGCTGTGACCACGGCACCGCCGTCATCGCGCAGGATAATCCGATTGAATTGAAAGGTTCTATCTAGCCCTTCATCCCCACTTTTGTCTTTATCAGTGTCAAATAATGCGAGATCACTGGGGGTGAATTCTTTATGATTGGTGGTAAGCATTTGGCCATTTTGCCCGCTGATGCGCGAAAAAAAGACCCCTTGAATCACCCCTCTACGGTCGTTGGAATAAAATCCTGCACAACTCAAATCGCCTGCTGCATCGAGTTTGAAAGTCACATCAGTAGCATATTTTTCACCCAGTTGCAATTGGATTTGATAAGGTACTGTACTTTCAGGATCCAGGCGAAACACTACCATTTTATAAGCGGGACTGCGTTTGCCGTCTTCTTTTTTGGATTCCTTGTTGTTGTTCTCGTCATAAATTTTCGCCAACAGATATACTCTTCCATCATTGGCCACCGTCCAGTTTTTGAAGCTAAACTGCTTCTGCGAATAAGGCAGTGTAAAGACCTTTTCCCAAAGTTTTTGCAGCTTGTGGTCATGCACGATGACACTGACTTGGGTTTTTACATCGTTGTCATCGTCATCAGCATAGGTTGCCACCATGAGTTTGGTCGTATCCTCCGACATCTTCCAATCGACTTCCTTAGGTTCATCGTCTTTGCTTCTCCATTGAATTTGGGCAAGACGGGTCGTTTTGCCTATCCGTCCATCCATGGTAATGGGCGTGGCCTGCAAACGGAGCGTTTTATCCCTGGCCTCGTACTGGTGGGTACACAACAAAAATTTATCTAGGGCATAGAAACAATTGCCAAAAGAAATGTCCTCTTCCTTTACCACGAGTTCTCGGGAAAAGAGCAGTTTGAATTTGTGGTCGTACTTCTGCAAAAGTGGAGGTTTTTTATCGCGAAAAGTGAAACCACTGCCATCCTTTTCTGTCCACAAAACGTAGTGCCCGCTGGCATCGTGGTGAAGGTGTCCCCAAAAATCCAGGCCTTTGTCCTCTTTCATTTCGGGCCCGATGGCGAAGTTTACTTTTTGGGCAAAAACTCCACATGCAAAAAACAGAAACCCGATTACTAATACAGTACGCATCATGCAGGATTATTTTTTTTAGCGAACGTAAACATACAGATGAGTTGCTGGATTTTTATGCATCATCCAATAACTTGTCATGAACAAGTCTGATTGGTGATACCAACTTTTGACAAATGAAAACAAATTAGATCTATACTTGAGCGTTGGAGCACTAGAAGACTCAACTTGGGCAGTTGATCCTGTAAAAAAATTGACCCAAGAATTCCAAAACAAAGAGATTAGGGGACTAGACTTTAAAAGTAGAATTTTTAGTCATTTAGACCACATGGACGTTTCTATTTTGACTTTTACAAAGGGGCTTCAAGAGTTGAGGGCTGCTAAGTAAATTTAGACAGGCGATACTGGCCATATTCATTTTGACTACTGATCTTGTTGTAGCTTTGCTTATTCACCCCAAATCAAAATAATCCCCTATCTTACCTCCAAGTATCAGGACACCTTATTCAACCACAACTTCCCGCAAGTATGAAACACTCGCTCCTTGCCCTCTTTATCCTACTGAGCATAGTAGCCAACGCTCAAGTCAGTCTGACCAACCTCAAAACCAACTACCTCAAAACCCCACTCGGCACCGACATCGCCACCCCCCAGTTTTCCTGGCAAATGCAAGCCCCCAGCACCAGCCGTGGCTTGGCCCAAAAAGTTTACCAGATTTTGGTGAAAAGTGATAAAGGCCTGAAGGTCTGGGATTCTGGCAAAGTCAATTCGGGGCAAGCTCACGCGATCCAATACGCGGGTGAAGCCTTAAAACCCAGCACCCGTTACACCTGGGAACTCCAGGTTTGGGACAACCTAGGCAAACTGAGCAAATCCTCCTCCTGGTTTGAAACGGGCCTCCTGGATCCTTCCGAAAAAGCCTGGTCGGGTGCGCAGTGGATTGGTGGCGGCGCGACGGACGATGTGTTTTACCCCCACTACCTCTCCGTTTTTAAATTCAGTTTCGCCGTTCAAATGGATAAAAGTTCAGCCTCCACCAAAGCGGCCTTCGTCTTTGGGGCCAACGATACCCGCCTCGCCAACCGCTACCTCAACCTCATGGGGGTGGAAAAAGGCAAAAACGAAAGTTATGTCGCCCTGGAACTGGACATTTCTGGCGTAAATGACAGCCCTGAATCGAAAGCCAAACTCAATATTTTCAGAGTAGGTTATACCAACGATGACAAAGCCAATGTGCCTTTTCAATCGCTAGATATCCCTCAAAGCATCATCAAGCAGCAGAATAAGTACGATAAGCACCAAATTTATGCCGAGTGCAACTTCGGCCTGTTTGAGTTTTTCATCAATGGTACGGACAATGCGCATAAAATTGCCTTACCGGGACCGGAGCCCACTTCACCCTTTGCCCCCCGGGGCCTGAATTTGAACCCCGTTGGTTCTGGCAACAACTTCATTAGCTTCCCGATGCTGGCTGATATGGGTTTTAAAACCGAAGCTGGACAGACAGCCTTTTTCTCCGAGTTAACGATCAAAAACTTTCGCTTTCCCAGCAATGTGATTTTTGAAGACAAGGACAATCAGCTCTTAAAAAACATTGCCAAAGAAAATGGAGCCTATAAATTTTCGGGGCAACAACTGGCCACCGCTGATGCTTCCCGCAATGCCACCCCGATGTTGAGAACGGCTTTTCAAGCCAAACCAAACATCAAAAAAGCCCGCCTCTACGTCACTGCACGAGGGATTTACGAGGTTTACCTCAATGGCAAAAGGGTGAGTGAGGAGTATTTCAATCCGGGTTTGACCCAATACAACAAACACCACCAGTACCAAACGTATGACGTCACCTCAAACTTGATCGCCGGCAAAGCCAATGCACTGGGTGCCTGGCTCAGCGAAGGCTGGTGGAGTGGCAACATCACCTACAGCGGCGAAAGTTGGAATTTCTTCGGCGACCGCCAATCCTTGCTGGCCAAAATGGTCATCACTTATGCTGATGGCACGGAGCAAATCATTACGTCCAATGCCAAAGACTGGAAACTCTTCACCGATGGCCCTGTTCGTTACGGTTCCTATTTCCAGGGCGAAGTATACGACGCTGGAAAAGAGGCTGCAATCCAGGGTTGGACCGCCGCAGGTTTTAATGACGCAGCCTGGAAAGCCGCCAGTGTAGTCCCCTTGGAAGGCAACGCCTACCTCGGCACTTTTACCGAACGGGGCAGAGCGACGACCTTTGATTACAAAGATTTCAAGTTGGTTGGCAACATGGACGAAAACGTGAAAATCGTCAGAACCTTGACCGCTCGTTCCGTAAAAGAAGTCCGACCCAAAGTATACGTTTATGATATGGGGCAAAACATGGTGGGTATCCCCAAAATTATGATCAAAAACGGCCAAAAAGGCCAGGTGATCAATCTGCGGTTTGCGGAGATCGCTTACCCTGCCTTGCCAGACTACATAGGCAACGAAGGTATGATCATGTTGGAAAACATCCGTGCCGCTTTGACCCAAGATCGTTACATCCTCAAAGGTGGCGACGAAGTGATCCAACCCCGTTTCACCTTCCACGGTTACCAGTATTTGGAGATCACGGGAATTGATGCGGCCATTCCAATCGAAAACGTAAAAGGCCTAGTGCTGAGTTCAGTCCATGAATTGGCTTCCCATTACGAAACCAACAACCCGCTGGTCAACAAACTTTGGGAAAACATCACTTGGTCACTGAGAAGCAATTTCTTGTCAATCCCCACCGATTGCCCACAGCGCAACGAGCGGATGGGCTGGAGTGGCGATATTTCCGTGTTTTCCAAAGCAGCTACCTACCTGGCCGATGCGCCGATGTTTTTGCGCAGGCACATGTTGGCCATGCGGGACATCCAGGCAGAAAATGGACGCTTTACGGATGTGGCTCCCGTTGGTGGTGGTTTCGGGGGTACCCTTTGGGGCAGCGCGGGCATCACCGTGGCCTGGGAAACCTACCGCCAGTACGGCGACATCCAGCTCTTGCAAGAGCATTACCCGGCGATGAAAAGGTATGTGGATTTTCTGGATACAAAAATTGATCCCCAAACTGGCATCCTCAATGAAGGCCCACTGGGCGACTGGTTGAGTCCCGAAGGCAACAAAAACGACAACACCCTCTTCTGGATGGCTTATTATGCCTACGATTTGGACATTTTGAGCCAGATGGCCCATGCCCTGGGCAAATCCGCCGACGTAGCCGAATTAAGTCTGCGCAGTGCAATCATTAAGGCCAGAACCAATGCCATTTACCTCAATGAAGCGGGTAAAACCGTAAAATCGGGTGTAAGAACTGGATTTATGGGGGCGCCTAACGAAAGTGACAATCGGACCGAGTCAGAAAAAGGAAAACTCATGGATACCCAGGCTTCGTACGCCATTCCATTGGATTTGGACATCTTTAATGCTACCAATAAAGCGAAGGCCTTGGAGGGGTTACGCGCTACGATCACACGAATCAATGTAGACGACGGCGGCGTAAAACGGCCTGAATATTCCCTGATGACTGGCTTCATCGGTACGGCTTCGATCAGTGAAGCACTTTCCGAAAATGGGGCCGACGACATGGCTTACAAGCTATTGACCAACAAGCAGTATCCTTCCTGGCTTTACTCCGTAGTCAATGGTTCTTCTTCGATCTGGGAACGACTCAACAGTTATACCGTCGAAAACGGATTTGGCGGCAACAACAGCATGAATTCATTCAACCACTATTCCTTCGGAGCGGTGGCTGCTTGGATGTACAATTTTTCCCTAGGCATTCAAAGAGACCCCAGTGTACCTGCTTTCAAATCCTTCATCCTGCAACCCACTCCCGACCCCAATGGAGAAATTACCTCCGCCAGTGGTCATTATGATTCGATGTACGGACAGATTAGAAGCGCCTGGAAAATGGAAAATGGAAAGTTGATTTATACCTGCACTGTGCCTGCCAACAGTTCAGCGACATTGTATTTGCCCGCGAAAAGTATCAATCAAATTACCGAATCCGGCAAACAGATCAGCCAGTGGGCTGGGGTTGCTGTTTCTGGGGCTAAGGTGACAATTCCTTTGGGTTCGGGGACTTATCTGTTTGTAGTGCAGCCATAAAACAACGAAACCAGTATGAAAAACGCTACCAAGTTTGCAACCCATCCAGCAATCAGCAGTTTTGTGCTATTGCTACTGCTTTTAGTGTCAACTACCACTACTTTCGCCCAAACGCCCCCACAAAAACACCGGGTTTTAGTCCTCACCGACATCGAAAACGAACCCGACGACGCCATGTCCATGGTGCGTTTTTTGACCTATGCCAACCAATGGGACGTCGAAGGTTTATTGGCCACTACCTCCACCCACCAACGGAACAAAACCGCCGCCTGGCGAATCCGCCAAATCGTCAGAGCTTATGGGCAGGTGCGTAACAATCTTTTGCTGCATGAAAAAGGTTATCCCGATACCACTTATTTATTGAGCATCATCAAAGACGGTTT
>JAIXOO010000061.1 GCA_027486765.1 Saprospiraceae bacterium | reverse complement strand
TTGGTTGCTTGTGCAGAAAGGTTGGAACCAAAAACCAGTGTAGCCAAAATCACCAAGCACGCGCTTGCTGTTTTGGTCATCCAGCTAGTAAAGGTCGTTTGTTTCATAAGAAAATGATTAAAAAAAATTTGGTTATTATGAGTTTGTACAAAAGTTCAACGTTCAGTAATTAGCACATACTGTTGCAATATCTGTTTGCAATATTTCCATCAGGTAGTGGTGGATACACTCCCTGATTGGGGGGGTAGAACGCTGAAACCTATGTATCCCGAACGGAAGGGAGGGAGGTTTCGATTTGACATGAGCAGAAAAAAAATCAATAAATTCCTAGCAATGCCTTGCAAAAATATTGAACCTAGTGAAACTAGACTAATCTACAGCCAAAAATTTTTTTATTTTTTTACTTTGTCAAGTTGCTTGTTTTGCAAACAATTGATTTTTAGATTATTGGGTGCTTTGTTCTACTCGCCTCTATGCTGCCGCTAGAACTAGTTCCAAGCAAATTGTTCTCAATTCACCTCAAAATCGATTTCTTTGCCTGACGAAATGGAAAAAAATGAAAACACACTTTACTCTTTTGTGCCTCGTATTTTTGTTGAATGCCTGCAATTATGGGGCTGAAAAGCAGCCAAATTCTTCATCAGCCGATGGCAACGCCGTTAAGCAAGATGAGTTATTCAGCATGGAAAAAATTCCTGGATCCAGCAATCAAATTGCCACCAAGAAAGACCCTGTAGGTAAGGTCACGGAAGTAGGCATCACAGATGCCAAAGGGCTCAAAAATGGTGCCTGGGTAAGTTATCAAGGCGAAGGGGGGTACCCTGCGAAAATTGCCAGTTACGTTAATGGAGTGTACAATGGACCCTATTTTGAATTTGATGGATTTGGACAGATGCTGCTTAGCGCTAGTTATAAAAACAACAAGCTGCATGGGACCGTTGCCAAATTTTTAAACGGAAACCTGGCTCAAGAGTCCAATTACAAAGAAGGCGTTTTGGATGGAATTTACAAGGAATTCAGTCGCAGTGGCAGCATCCAAAAGGAAATCAACTATAAAAATGGAAAATTAGATGGTCCTTTTCGCTACTATGATGAAAGTGGAAAAGTAACCATTGAGTACATTTATAAAAATGGTAAGCAGCAATAACATTCGGTAGTGCAGCGTCCGCTACTTTACCCTTTGCTGCGCACAAAGTCCTTGGGCGTAAACCCGGTTGTTTCTTTGAAGACCTTGTAAAAGGTGGATTTGTTTTTGAAACCACATTGCAGCGCAATGCCGTATAGGGTCAGGTTGCTCAAGGAATCATTGACAATTTTACGCTTGGCCTCTTCAACCCTGTATACATTGATGAATTGTTGAAAATTTAGCCCAGCCTGATGGTTGACCACCTGAGACAAGTATTTGGTGTTGGTATTCAAAAGATCAGCTAAAACTTTAAGGCTGAGTTCTGCATTCAAGTACAATTTGTCCGTCTCCAACAGCTGTTTGAGTTGGTCATACAATTTTATTTCATCAATGCTGCGCAAGCTGCTGGAGCGGTATTTTTCACTTAGATTCATCAAAGGAATGTGGGTTTCATCCGCAACAAGGTTTCCATCCACCTCAAATGCGACAAAGTTGATGAGCTCTTGGTTGCGATCGAATATCGGATGAATCACCAGTTTACAGACATAAGGCTCCCCATTTTTTCGGTAATTGGTCAATTGATCGCGAAAAGGCACCCTCTGCTGGAGGGCTTTTCGGATGCGTTCAATTACTTCAGGTTCTGTTTTAGGCCCTTGTAAAATTTTGCCAGGGATACGTCCAATGGCTTCGCCAAGGCTATATCCAGTAATGGCCGTAAAGTCGTCGTTTACCCAAATGATCCGTTGCTGAGGATCAGTCAATATGACTGCTATGTTAGGTACCATTTTTTGATTGGGTGTTGGTTTAATGCTATATTTAGCCCAAAAGTAAAACATTGTTGCAGCAAGTAGCAAATCTATTGCAAAATGATGCTAAGACCAAGTACAATTGAACTGAATCCTGAACTGGCGCAAGCCTGGCAATCGGTATTGAGCCAAACGCCACAGAAAATTAACGGATGGACGAAACCCCAGCAAATCACTTTTGTGGAACAACTTGTCCTGAGTGCTTTGATCAATGCGGAGAAATGTTTGGTGTTGACAGCAGATTTGGCGCAAGCTGAAGAATTGATGAGCTGCTTAGCAAAAGCGCAGGTAGTTGACCTTTGTGCAAGGCATGACGCTACCGCACTGAATGATGAGTTGATCCAACGAATGCTTGAACAAAATCTGGCTAAGCGGAAATGGACCAAAATCATTGCATCAACGCAATTTGGACAAAATTTCGATAAATTGGAACGGTGCAGATTGCGTTTGAATAAGCTGTATCAAGCCGTACGCAAACCAGTTTTTGACAACTTGAACTGGCCAGCGTTAGTAGGGGTTTATTGGAGCAATCAGGAGCAATCTAACCAAGAACGAGCATCCGTTTCATTGCCTCAGGTGGGGTTCGATTTTAACTTTGAAGAATTCAAGTCATTACTCAAAATGGTACAAGATGCTCAGCCGCTGTATCATGCTGTGCAAAGACTTGATCATCCTTTAAGGCAGTTGCATCCTCATGTTTTTTTAAAAAAAGAAGAACAGGCCGCACAGCGTTTTTGCCAGGACAAATTACGGGCCTACCAACTGAGATTCGAAACCTTGGTGCAAAAATACAATCTACGCATTGAGGAGTATGGACGCTTGTTGCGCCAATATTTTGAACAACACGCACAGGCGTTTTTGACTGAAACAGGTCAATTGCTGGATCAAATCGATGACAAGGTCAGTGCATATGGAGCGTCTTTTTTGGACGCAAAACTAGGCAAAATCAAATGGTACGGCCCCCTTTCGAGCCAAGGTAAATCAGCCATTAGTGCTTACAAACAACTGATCCAGAATTTTGAAGCCTTAAAAGGTAAATTCGAACGGGTACGTTGGTATTCTTTTGTCTGGCCCAACGTAGAAAAAACCAGGTCGATTGCTCCGGTAAAAGCGGCGCTGGAATCATTTGAACAAACGCTGAAAAATGGACACATTGAACTGGGGCAATTTATTCAGGAAGAGCAACTGCGCCTGAATACAAAATCTGCATTACCCGAGTTGGCCATCAAAACCCAAATTGCTGCGCTGGAGGAAGAAATGGACGATTTGTTGACTGAGTTCAATGATACTGACCTATTGAGTTTGAATCTGGAAAATAAGATGCTGACCCTGAGCAAAAGGAAACAATACCTTGCTCAAGTGCAACAGCAATTGGCTCATTTGCAACAAAACATGCCAGAGTTTGCCCCTTTTTATGCTTGGCAACACTTTTGGCTCCAATTGTCAGAACCACAACAAAATCTGCTCAGAACCCTGGCTGAAAGCCAAAGAACCGAGTGGCCGATTTCATTTAAAACCTGGTATTTCTACCAAGTATTGCTGCAAACGAAAAGCATTGACGCCCCGTTAAATCCACCACCCTTAGAGGAATACCATCGATTGTGGGCTCAATTCAAAACACAATTGCCAGAACAAATAAAACAGCTGTGGCAACAACGGCAGCAAGTGCTGCAACAAAAAATCAAAAGCCGCAAAAAAAGCCCTGAAAAAACAAGAGGGGAGGAG
>JAIXOO010000487.1 GCA_027486765.1 Saprospiraceae bacterium | reverse complement strand
TTCTTTTTTAGCTTCAGTTTGAACCAATTGAAAGAAGTGACCCAGATTAATTTGTCCAATACGCAGTTGCGGGATTTTAAAATTGTAGCGGCGATGCCGAAGTTGCAGGAGTTGAATGTGGCTGATAATCCTGAATTGAGTTCTTTTGGGTATTTGTTTGTGGAAGGGTTGAACCGGGAATTGAAAAGTATACAAATCAATGGTACATCGATTCCAAGCAAAGAAACTTGGCAAGGATTGGAAATAATTGGTGCCGATAAAATGATTGGAAAAGTCTAAAAAGAAAAAAAAAGCCGGTTCTCCCCCCTAAATTGGAACCGGCCCTAAATATCCATTCAGGTTTACTTCCGAAATTGATGTTTGGATCAAAGCAATAGCGTATTGTGGCGACACCCTTATAAGTGGTCGAGCCCTTATGAGTGGTCGAGCCAGTTGAATATTGCCAATCCAAATGGAAAAAAATGATGCAGTGAACCTCCGGATCAAGCGTCCCCCCTTTGTTGATCGTTCAGTTCACTGCAAGCTCTTGTTGGTGTATTGCTTTTTGTTGAACACAAAAGGCAATACAGGACAAGCGATAGCAGAATGCCACGAGAATAAATTGGTATGTGTAGATAGAAATTTTACACAGAAATTGTGTAGAAGTGTAGAAAGCTCTTTTTGGTAAGAATAAAAACGTGATACAAAGAAAAGCAAATAGCTGCACTAAATCAAGTCAAACGTATTATTTTTTTTTACAATCGAGAAAAATACCCACTTGAGGGTACGATATTCTTGCCGCTGAAAAATACAATCGGCGCATGCGGCAGCACAAGCTGGGCTTTTGTGTCAAAATGTCAGCATAAGCAAGCATGGCATGTTGTTTGACGGTCTTTTTGCCAAAAGAAATAAAACGTTATAGTCATGCAAAAAGGAAACATAGCCGTCCAAACGGAGAACATCTTCCCCATCATCAAACGCTTTCTGTATTCTGACCACGAAATATTCCTCCGCGAGTTGGTATCCAATGCCGTGGATGCCAGCAATAAACTCAAAGCCTTGTCTCGTCGGGGTGAAGCCAAAGGTGACATTGGCGAGTTGAAAATTGAGATCCTGATCGACAAAGACGCCAAAACCCTCACCATCCGGGACCATGGCATCGGGATGACCGAAGAGGAGGTCAAAAAATACCTCAATCAGGTGGCCTTCTCCAGCGCCCAGGAGTTTTTGGAAAAATACAAAGACGAAACCAACATCATCGGTAACTTCGGTTTGGGCTTCTACTCCGCCTTTATGGTGGCCGCTAGCATAGAAGTACAAACAAGATCCTGGAAAGAAGGCAATGCCGCCGTACGTTGGACATGTGAAGGCAATCCCGAATATACCCTCGAAGAGATTGAAAAAGACAGTCGGGGGACGGATGTGATCCTGCACATTGCCGAAGACAGCCTGGAGTTTTTGGAAAATGAGCGCATCGAGGGCTTGTTGGAAAAATACTGCAAGTTTTTGCCGATAGCCATTCAGTTTGGCACCAGAGATGAAACCATCTTTGAGGGCGAAGATGAAGAACAAACCGAGCGCACCATCCAGGTCGACAACATCATCAACAACCCCGAACCCGCCTGGCGCAAACAACCTGCCGATCTGACGGATGAGGATTACCGCAATTTTTACCGCGAATTGTATCCTCAAAGTTACGATGCACCGCTGTTTTGGATTCACTTGAACATCGACTATCCTTTCAACCTCACTGGAGTACTCTACTTTCCGAAATTGGGCAATAGCCTGGAGCTGCAACGCAATAAAATCCAGCTGTATTCCAATCAGGTTTTTGTAACCGACAGTGTCAAGGAGATTGTACCAGAATTCCTGACCCTCTTGCACGGGGTGATCGATTCACCAGATATTCCCCTCAACGTATCGCGCTCCTACCTACAAGCCGACAGCAATGTCAAACGCATCAGCGGCTTCATCACCAAAAAGGTAGCCGACAAGTTGTCCGAATTGTTCATTAAAGACCGCGCTGACTTCGAATCCAAGTGGAGCGACCTGGGCATTTTTGTCAAATATGGCATGCTCAGCGACGATAAATTCTACGAAAAAGCGATCAAGTACGCCTTGGTGAAAAACCTGGCTGGCGAATTTTACCCCATCGAAGAATACGTAGAAAAGATAAAACCCACCCAAACCGACAAACACGACAAGGTGGTGCTCATTTACACCACCCAGCCCGAAGCGCAACATACCCAAATCGAAGCCTGTAAAGCCTATGGCTATGAAGTAGTGGTGATGGATCAGCCGATGATCGACAGCCCCTTCATGCAGCAACTGGAATACAAATTGGGCAATGTAGTTTTCGTACGGGTGGATTCCGATACGGTCAACAACCTGATTCAAAAGGACGAAAAGCCTGAATTGGTACTGAACGAGGAGGAAAAAACCAAGGTGAAGGATCTTTTTGCTTCAGTAGTCAGCGATCCTGCTGGTCGGGTAGAAGTCCAGCCCTTGTCACCACAGGAAGCACCAGTAATCATCACCCGCCCCGAATTCATGCGCCGCATGAAGGAAATGCAGGCCATGCAAGGCATGGGCATGGATGGTTTCCCGGATTCTTACCAGGTGATTGTCAATGGCAACCACGAGTTGGTGACCAAAAAAATCCTCCAAGAAACTGACGCGGAGCAAAGTGCTAAGCTCGCCAAATACCTCTATCAATTGGCGCTGTTGAATCAGGGTATGTTGAAAGGAGCAGAATTGGCGGAGTTCACCAAGCGCAGCCTGGAAAATCTCTAAATCACATCTAACTTAGGTGTGTCTTAGGTGCCTTAGGTTTCTTAGGTGGTAAAAAAGAAAAAAGTCCTGCGAAGCAGGGCAAAAAATTATTCACCACCTAAGAAACCTAAGGCACTTAAGGTACACCTAAGAAATTTATAGGTTATCCCGCACCCATTCCAATATTTTCTGCATTTCCCGCCGAATCGGCGTTGCACTACCCAAATAATGGTTGTGCATAAAACTAAAAACCAGCACCCGCCCCTTGTTCGTCCGCACGTACCCACTCAAACAATGGTTGTTGGAAAGCGTACCCGTTTTGGCAAAAACATAGGGCTTGCCATCTTTTCCCCCATACCAATCCTGAATGGTGCCACTCACCCCCCCGGCGGGAAAAATTTTGAACAGGCGATCAGTGGGATATTCCAGGTATAATTTTTCCAAAACAGAAACAACCGTACGTGGCGAAAACAGATTGTAGCGCGACAAGCCCGAACCATCCACCCAAACCATGCCATCCGGGTTGCTGCCCAATACACTGCGTTGAGCGTATTCAATGGTGCGCTTGATGTCCAGATCACCGTACAGCTTGGCCGAACAACTCAGCAACAATTGTTCAGCAATGTAATTGTCACTTTCCTGCATGAACAAACGCAGGAGGGTATCTGGTAATGGAGTGGACAAAGTTCGCCAAGTATTGGTCAGTACCGGGGTGTTCCACACCTGCACCTTGCGCTTCAGCGTATCGGTCAATAACTCGCTCACCAAATGTGCCGTGTACCGGAAAGGAGTAGTGATGCTCACCTTAGCAGCCCGTAAACTAGCGGCGTTGTACAAATAATGACCATCGTGTTCTTCCCGCAAAATTTCAGGTTCGCTGCTGGTATTGTGGGGATCGTATTCCAGGGTTGACAAAAAATAGTTCGGTTGGGTACGCCATTTTTTACTGGTCGAATCAAGGCGAAACCGCGCCAGATTGCCATAGATGGGAAAAGAACCCTTCTCCGCCTGATAATCATCCCGGAAATCATTCCAGGCCCAGCCGTTGCCAAAACGATCGTCTTTGTAATTACTGGCTGAAAAAGCCAGGTACTTTTTTTCTTGCATTAAAAATTTCCAGGCAACACTATCCTGCGGAAACAGAGGGTTCAGGAACATGGGATTGCCCATGCCTTGAAACACCGTGAACCCGCCATCCTGAGTGTAACGCAATACTGGCAGACTGTCCTTTAGCACTTTAAGCGTGGTGTAAAGGGTGAAAATTTTGGTATTAGAGGCTGGGGTAAAAAACTTGTCTGCATCTTTTTGAAACAAGGTCAACTTGCCATTGGGGTCGTACAGCATAAAGCCATACAAATGACGCGCAAAAATGGGCGACTGCAAGAGCAATTTGTCCATTGCTACTTGTTGCGGCTTGCTTAACGCTTGCCCAAAAAGATTATATGGGAAATACAGTGTGCAAAGCAGCAAAAAAGTAGTTATTTTGGTAAACTTGTAGAGCATAGAGCGATTATTTTTTTATCGCCCCTAGAATACAAAAAAAATTTACAACCCTGAAATATGCTGTGTAGAAAACTATGGCTAAGCCTGTGTATTGTGGTGTGCAATGTAGGGCTAAGCGCACAAGGCAATGCGGTTGTAGACCTTTACCAGGAGGCATTGTCCAATTTGGTACTGCTCCGCAACGAAGGTGCTTTGACCCCCTTACAGCGCTTGGATACTTTGCAAATCGCTTATGTATCGGCGGGCGGGCCGCGACAGGCTGTTTTTCAGGATTTCCTGGAACGTTACACCAACATTACCCCGCTGAATTTTCCAACGATTGCTTCCGCCTCCGAAACCCAAAACTGGATCAATACCCAAACCCGCCGTTTCAATTGTTTCATCCTGAGCATTGAAGACGTTTCTGCTGCTGTAGATCAGCCCAATTACCTTGCTGATGCGGTTTGGATTAAGGGTTTGATGGCGGTGGACCCCGTGGTACTGGTCCTATTTAATCCTCAACAAATCCTCAATAAATTACCGGAACTGGCCCAAGCCCCGGTCATCATTACAGCTGATGATACCCAGGAAGGCCAGTCCGTTGCAGCTCAACTGATCTTTGGTGGAGTGAGTACCAGTGGGCGTTTGCGCCGCCCCCTGAGCCCACAATACCCGCCCGGAACTGGAATGGACACCCCCACAGCCACTCGATTGGGCTACGCACCCTCGGAATTGGTAGGCATCGATGGCGCTTTGTTGCGCGATAGCATTAAGGCCATCGTGGAGGAAGGGATTCGCTTCCGGGCATTTCCCGGTGGGCAAGTGCTGGTGGCCAAGGATGGCAAGGTTGTTTACCATCAGGCTTTTGGGCATCATACCTATGAGAATGAACGCCAGGTCCGATTGAATGACCTATATGATTTTGCCTCCATCACCAAAATTTCCACGGGCCTGCCTGTGTTGATGAAATGGTACGGCGAAGGCACGTTTAACCCCGATGATTCGCTGGGGGTTTACCTCTCGGAAAGTATTGGCAGCAATAAAGCTGGCATACCCATGCGGCGTTTGCTCACCCACACCGCTCGGCTGATGGCCTGGATTCCCTTTTGGCGTTCAACGCTGAAATGGAATGCTGATTACCCCTGGGAAGAAGGCTGGGACAACGTGCGGGTCAGTGATTTTCAGTTCAAACCACGCACTTTCAAACCCGATTCCAGCGCCCGCTTCAATGTGCAGGTGACCGAGCGTTTGTGGTTGTACCGCAAATACGGCGACAAGGTATTGTATGACGCCATTTACCGTTCGCCGTTGAGCGAAAAGCCTGGTTTTGTGTACTCCGATTTTTTCTTTTACACCATGCCCAAAATTGTCAAACAACGCACGGGAGTTGATTTTGAACCTTACTTAAAAAATACCTTTTACCGCCAATTGGGCGCTTATTCTTTGACATTTAACCCCTTGCGCTTTTTCCCCAAAGACCGCATCATCCCCACCGAACGGGACACTTTTTACCGCATGAGTTTGTTGCACGGCAGAGTGGACGATGAGGGTGCCTCCATGCTGGGAGGCATTTCCGGGCACGCTGGTTTATTTGGCACCGCCAATGACTTGGCCAAGCTGATGCAAACCTACCTCAATTTGGGGCGCTACGGAGACGAACAACTGATTGCGGCAGCGGCAGTCAAAGAATTTACCCGCTGCCAATATTGTGAAACGGAAGGGATCCATCGTGGACTGGGCTTTGACAAACCCTTTATCGAATATTCCCCTGCACGCAGTTCATATGCCAAAGATGCTAGCCCGGAGAGTTTTGGACATACGGGCTTTACCGGGACTTTTACCTGGGCAGACCCTAAAAACCAGCTATTGGTGGTGTTTTTTACCAATCGGGTCCATCCTTCGCGCAGCAATCCAATGTTGATGACCCGGTCTTTGCGGCCCCGTTTGCACCAGGCGGTGTATGATGCCATAAAAAAATCGGAAGGAACTGACCCAAAATAAAAAGGGAGGAATACCTAGGGTACCCCTCCACTTAGTCATCTGGTTTCATACATTACTTACCTGCTAGTGTAAACAGCTACAAAACAAACTTGCAGTATATAAAGAACGAATAAAAAATTATCTTTGATAAAAGGGCCCGGATGGGTTCAAAAAAACTATCCGGGCTTCGTTATGTTGGGTTAAAATACGAAAAGAGCGAATCTGTTGGAGCTGGTGGTTTTCCACATAGCTCAAAAAGCGTTGTGCTATTTTGTAGCTCAAATTCCAGCTATAAAACCCGCTGCAATACTTCCCAGCAGTTCTTACTTTTACCTCTAAAATCCATCACATAAGTCACTGAACTGCTGTGCATTGAAAATCTAATTTTCTTTGCTCTTACAAATTTACCCCATTGTTGCCGTTATGCAATAGCTAAAAAAAGCCCTGCCCTGCGCAAAGGTTTGTGCAAACGTTTGCTGTGGAAAAAATGATTACTTTTAAGGGTGTTTTTTTTCTGTGTTATATTTTGACTAAGCCCTGATTGACCGAATAAGGAACGGAAATGAAAAAAAGTAAACAGATTGACTTGGCCATTTTTGATTTGGCAAGGCACGAGGAAGGCGCATAGTAAACTACGCAACTGACGAGTAACGCAGCGAAATCAAAAAAGAGCTTGTCAAGTGTTTACTTTATTTCATTTCCGTTCCTGCATACTTCATTTGAATGAATCGACCCACTATTACGGACATTGCCAGGTTGTTGCAGCTCAATCCCTCCACGGTTTCCCGAGCCCTGAATAACCATCCCGACGTCAGCCCCGAAACCCGCACGCGAGTACAGGAACTGGCGCAAGAACTGGGCTATGCTCCCAATCAATTGGCGGTGAATTTGCGCAAGCGCCACAGCGGCCTCATTGCCTTGTTGGTTTCTGAAATGAACATGTTTTTCAATCCTTCGGTGTTTAGAGCCATTGAGCAGGAAGTGTATGCCAATGGGTACCACCTGATCATTCTTCAATCCAACAATACCCTCATTCGTGAGAAACAAAACGTCCAGATCTGCCGACAATTGGCGGTGGAGGGGGTCTTGGTTTCGCTGGCTTCAGAAGCGCAGGATCTCAGTCATTTTGCACCGTTATTGGATCAGAAGGTGCCAGTTGTGTTTTTTGATCGGATACTTCCCCAAAACCATTCCTGCTCGGTCACCATCGACGATGTAGAAATTACGCGCCTGGCGGTTCAACATTTGGCAGACAAAGGTCATCGGCGCATTGGGGGCCTCTTCGGCGATCCCAATTTGACCATTACCCGCGAGCGCTTTCGGGGATTCAAGCAGGTTTTACAAGAATTAGACATTCCTTTTGAGGAAAAACACATCGCATTTGCCCAAGATTCGGAGCAAGGAAGCCAGCAGGCTTTAAAAATCATGGAACAAGAACCGGCCATCACCGCCTTTTTCACCATGTCGGATGAATTGATGGTGGGCGCAGTGCAGGCCATCGAACAAAAACGCCTGCGCATTCCCGAAGAGATCGCCATCATTGGCATCAGCGATGGCTTTGCTCCGGAATTTTACAATCCTAAAATCACCCACATCCGGCATTCGGGGTATGAAGTGGGGGCAGAAGCAGCCCGCTTGTTGTTGGGTGTCATCCGGGAAGAAATCAAAGACCCACTACACGTGCAGTTGGCATGTAGATTGGTGGAATTGGGATCGGTGTGAGTATTATATTCGCTTGGATAGCTTTGAATTAATGCTTAATCTTGAGCCTAGAAATTCTAGGCATGAAACTGCAAGGCAAACACTACCGCACCATCTGGCTCGACGAAGCCAATCCACGTATCGTTCGTACCTTTGACCAACGTTACTTTCCTTTTCAAATCGTTGAAGAAGCGTTGTATACCTATGAGGATGCCGCCGAAGCCATTGAAGAAATGCATGTGCGGGGTGCTCCTATGATTGGCGCAACGGCTGCTTATGGCCT
>JAIXOO010000017.1 GCA_027486765.1 Saprospiraceae bacterium | reverse complement strand
TGGCTTGGTTTACCTCAAAAACGATAGTCAAGAGATTCGATCCATTGCCGTTTTTAATCAATATGGAGGAAAACTGTCGCTGTCTGGCGATGTTCTCCGCTCTGGTATTTTGCTGCAAAGCCCGGGCTTGTATTTGATTGAAGTGACGTTTAAAAATGGAAAAACAAAGACGGAAAAGTGCCTTATTGTGAGGTGAGCTGCACCAAAGAACTTAGAAAAAAGGCTACCCCTCTGGTTCGAAAAAAGCTGAATAGTGTTTTCATGGTTTTGTTAAAAATGGCTTTGTCCATTTTTGATAAGTTGCTTAGGTTTTAGCCCAATTTAAGTGACTTATGTTACCTAAATCTATAATTCAATGGAAAAGAATAGCGCAACATTAAACACAATCCAACGTGAATGGTGGAAAGAAGCGATTATATACCAGATTTACCCGCGTAGCTTCAAAGACGGGAATGGCGACGGTATTGGCGATTTAAACGGCATCATTACAAAATTACCTTACCTCAAAGCATTGGGGGTGGATGTATTGTGGTTATCGCCTTGTTTTAAATCACCAAATGCAGACAACGGCTATGACGTTTCTGATTATGAAGACATTATGGATGAGTTCGGCACGATGGCCGATTTTGATAATCTACTCCATGAGGTACATGAATTGGGCATGAAACTCATTCTGGATCTGGTAGTCAACCACAGTTCTGATGAGCATCGTTGGTTTAAAGAAGCACGAAAATCGAAGGATAACCCTTACCGCGAGTTTTACATTTGGCGCGATGAGCCAAACGATTGGATTTCATTCTTCAGCGGTTCGGCCTGGACCTTAGACCCTCTGACCAGACAATATTATTTGCATCTTTTTGTCGCGAAACAACCCGATTTGAATTGGGAAAATCCTGCTTTGCGGCAGGAAATCTACAAAATGATGCGGTTTTGGCTCGATAAAGGGGTGGATGGTTTCAGAATGGATGTTATTCCGTTTTTGTCGAAAGATACCACCTTTGCCGACTTTCCCGCAGGGCGTAAAAACGATTTGACCTATTATGCAAATGGCCCGAAAATCCATGAGTACTTGCAGGAAATGAATGCCGAAGTATTGAGTCGCTACGATTGTTTAACCGTGGGCGAAGGGTTTGGTGTAAATGCCGGACAGGCTAATTTGTACGTGGGCAAGAACCGGCACGAATTACAAATGATTTACCATTTTGACCACGCAGTACCTCGAGGAGAAGAGCATTTCATCACCCCTGCGCCTGAATTTAATGTGGTTCAACTGAAGGCTATTTTTTCAAAATGGGACACTGCCCTTGGCGACGATGGCTGGCAAAACATTTATTGGGGCAATCACGACAACCCGCGCGTTTTGTCCCGTTTTGGCGATGTAGGCGCTTATCGCATCGAGTCTGCTAAAATGTTGGCGACTTTACTGTTGACGCTAAGAGGTACCCCCTCGATTTATCAGGGAGATGAACTAGGGATGACGAACTGCCCTTTTGAAAACATTCAGGAATACGACGACATTCAAGTTAAAAATGCGTATCAATCATTGGTTTTGGGGCAAAAAAAAGATGCCTCAACATTTATAAAAGCATGCAATCAAATTGCTCGCGACCACGCCAGAACGCCCATGCAGTGGACTGATGCCGAAAATGCTGGTTTTACAGAAGGAAAAAAAAGCTGGCTGAAGTTGAATCCGAATTATCGGTACATCAATGCAGCGCAGGCTCAAAACGACCCAAATTCCGTCTATCACTACTGCCGTGTTTTGATCCAGTTTAGAAAAGATAACCCGGTTTTGGTGTATGGAAATTATGAAGACCTCTTGCCTGATGATCCCTATTTGTGGGCTTTCCGGCGTTCTTTGGAAGGCTTTAGCTTGATGATTGTGGCTAATTTTTGTGGGGAAATTCAGCCTTTCCCTTTGCTAAGTCTAGTAGAGAGAACATCCTTGCTGATAGGGAATTACAATGGGGAGGGTATTAAAGATGCGCTGCGGCCTTATGAGGTAAGGGTTTTGAGTTGTTGGGAATGATAAGCGTTTTGTTTTAGCAGATTGATGCCTGAGACCTGGGAAGAATGGCACGAAAAATATTTACAGGTAAAAATAAACTGTGTTATGGTTGGGGCCCGCGTTGCTGATGTATCGGTGGACATTGATTTGTTGAGCCATTATTGCAGGGTGAGTGGGATAAAAAACAATGGGGAGGCGAGAGCTGAATTTGTGCAGGGAGGGGGGAAGTGAGAAGGTTTGGGGGGCGGATGTTCCTGCTGGTTGCTAATACGCAATTCATGCCAAAGCGACAACAATAGCGACGCGGACGACGCGGACGAC
This sequence comes from Saprospiraceae bacterium, assembly GCA_027486765.1. Taxonomy (GTDB): domain Bacteria; phylum Bacteroidota; class Bacteroidia; order Chitinophagales; family Saprospiraceae; genus Haliscomenobacter. Next base: position 4,064 of record JAIXOO010000017.1, on the reverse strand, counting down.
GCGGATTTTTATCACGCCTTCGGCGCGATTGGGATAAATTTAGCCACAACGGAGAAAGCCATGAAGCAACCCTTTTTGAATCTGGCTGCTTGGAGCCTTGGCTTCTTCGTGGCAAAAAACTTTGCCGCAGGCAAAGTAAAATCCGCGTCGTCCGCGTCGTCCGCGTCGCTATTGTTGTCGCTTTAGTATGTATAAAGAGGGACAATGAATTTTTTGAGTGAATATCAGAAAACCATGATGCAGAATATTCAACGTCAAATCAATACAAAAATACAAGCGCTGCCACTGTATCATCAATTGGCTTTTGGAATTATACTCTCTGAACGCTACTTACCCAATTATTTTGCCTTCTATTTGGCGGAGAACTGGGGCAATCCAATGGTATTGCTGAACGGAATCGACTTACTCAAAAGTAGTATTGCTCAAAAGCAAGCTGATCCTGAAGAATTGGAATTGATCGATAAGCTGATCGAAAGTGTCACCCCCGATCTGGAGGATTTTGCCGGGAACCCATTAGCCTCGCTAGCGCTCGATGTGTCAAGCATGATTGCAGAGTGTTTCGCTTTTGTACGGGATGAACAGCCTCGCCACATTGAACTGTGTTCAGCCATTTCATTCAGCAGTTTGGAAATGTTCTTGCAGGTACATGAGCAGGTGCCACATGATCTCTCCGCAATGGAATTGGATGTGCAATTTTCAGGTCACGTGTTAGTACATGAAGAGGTGGAGTATCAGCTTGGAGTATTGGCGGCTTTGAAGCCGGAGCCGAAAATTAGTAGTAAGTTATTCATTGAGAACACGTTGAAGGTACCGAAGGTGGATTGGACGGGGTTGGGAAAGATGGTGGGGTGAGGGTATATTGCCAATTACGGATGATAAATTTATTATACGGTAAGTAATTTGCCTCTGCCAGAAGGAGCCGAGCCAAAATCATTAATAAATTTTGATGTGCTACCTTTTTGAATATTGGGCTTTTTCTGCTTATTCATTCTTCTTAGCAATTCTCTGCTCAAAAATAGTTGTGAATTGGCCTCTAAGACTCGAAAGGTGAAAAATTTCTCAGGATTACCCATTCCACTTATCAATCCAACGAATAATCTCATCAATTTTGGTCTCCAAGTCAAGTGTTTTAAAATCTTCATAATCAATATGTTTTATAAGCTCTTTTGAAAAAGCATTTTTATTCGTCTCGTATTTAACTTCAACCCCAGAAATATTAGCCGCCTTTATTGAGTTCTCCAACTTCTCTTGATGTGAATACTCAAAATGAAGTTCTTTTTTTGTTTTTTCTTTTAGCCATTTTTTGATAGTTGTCGCGCTAAGATAGTTCTCAATTTCTCTGCCTTTTGTGATCCAACATTTATGATCTCCGATTTCATTTTTGATTCTTGTTTTTGTGGTATTTAAACTGTCGGTTATTCTTTTGCCGTCTTTATCAATGATGACATAGGCATTTCGATTGATCTTGAGGAGTGGGATAAGTGTTTTATCCAAAAAATCTGGAGAATAAGATAGATTGGAGAGTAATCGCCCGCCATAGAATAATATCGAATAATGAAGCCCTTCGATAAGATCAGGTCGTTTCAAATGCAGCCAATGATTTAAGAATACTCGATCACTAGGTCCTTCAACCCAGATAATTCCATTCGCTTGTAGAATATCGCTATTTTTGTAACCCAAATCATCTAAAATATCGTGATTATGTTTTGAATTATTAATATTAGTTACTTTTGATTTCTCGCCATCATGAGTGACGTGATAGATAGAGACATTATCGTCATAATCAAGAAATACATTTGAATGTGTAGTAATAAAATATCTATTTTGAGTGCGTTTTAGGAGGTCTAGAAATTTCCTTTGTAACTCTGGATGTAAATGAATTTCAGGCTCTTCAATGCAGAAGATGGTATCTGTAAAAATTTCCAGTGCGCAGCATAAAATGACAAGTTGATGAATACCCGTTCCAAGGTGAGAAAGCGGCAACCTCTCGCCGTTCAGCTCAATGATAATTTTGTCTTTCGTGTTTGGAATTTGGATTTTAAGCTCTTCATTTTTCAACAATTCACGGACAAACTTTTGAACATTGTCGAATTTTTTTCGGTCTGCTTCCTGTCCTATATCAGGATTCTGCATTCTAAACATCAAAGCGATAATATTATTTCCATTGAAATCTGGTTCTTTAGCGTCTTCAATTGTTTGACCATCAATTATTTGTCTAAATTGCGGAATGTATTCTACTTTTTTAAAGCTATCAAAATATCCCCTTACTTTATTTTCAATATCTTGTTTAATGACATTAATATATGCTTTGTTTTCATCTGTATTTCGTCTTATTCGAGACTGCATTGCATATAATTCAATGCCTCTATATTTTTGTAAAAACGAGTCATTGTATTCGAATTCATAGCTATTCAAATTTATGCATATTTTGAATTTTTCATCTTGAGGGTCTCCGGATAAAATAACATCTTGTTCGCTGACCTCAAATGAGATTGATGCAGTTTCTCCATTTCGTTTGAATTGGTCAGTTATAGTATATTCTCGGTCGGTAGTTTTAATTGCTACTTCTTGCACTCTTTTGATAAACCTCAGTACATTTGACTTGCCTGAATTATTTTTGCCAATAAAAATATTGATTTTTTTAAGCGAGTCAATGTAAATGCCTTCTTCGTCAAAACTTCTGAAATTTTTAATGCCAAATCCTTTAAAATTCATTTCGATAAAATTTTAAAATTATTTTTTTTATCTATTTCATTACATTGACAAAGATACATATTTTTTAACTCATCCTAAACTACCCAACAAGCTCAAATCTCCCATCCTCTCCTCTCTCCAATTCTACCCCAACCGGCAACCCCAAATACGGCATAATCCCCCGATCATAATTTGCTATCGTATTTGTGTCAAAAAAGCAAAGGTGTTCAGGATCATCCACATATTCCTGATCCTCAGTGCCTGAGAAAAAACGCCAACCATTATCCACTTTATCTATAGGTTCCTCCCGGTACATCCATCCTACGGGAAGCCCATCAACGGTTATTTTGTCCGAGGCCATGCAGGCACCAATTTTGCCAATGAGGTCTACAATTTGATCACCTGGGATGGCAAATTTTTTGTCTGCACATTTCGCCATTTTCTTTTTAGTTTTATTCGGCCACGAATCAATTCAATTCAGGAAAATCATCAGAATCGGGGAGCGATTCAATCTCCCATAGCACCAATAGGTAACGCTATAAACAAAATTCTGACGGTTCGATTTTGTTTTAGCCCCACCACTTAGCTAAGGACATGATATGCCAATAATTTCTGCACCTCATAAACATTGATCGATTTATTAAACTGCTTCTTAATACTCGGGGTAGCTTCACTTGATACCCAAATTTTTAATTCAGCATCCAAATCAAAAGTACCAGCAGTTTCAATGCTGAATTTCGAAATGCTTTTGTAGAGAATCGATTTGTACTCAATCTTGCTGCCTGTCAAGCCTTGTACATCAACTACAATTAACCTTTTGCTTGTAAAAATGAAGGTATCTCGAATCAGTTTAAAACCCAATTCAATTTCTTCCCCATCAATCAGGAGTTGCCCAAATTTTTGCAAAAGTTCTTCTTGGGTTACTGATCCAGCGTTGCCCAAAAGTGCAGAAAAAAAGCCCATGTTTATTTCGTTTTAATTGTTGTTTTAGCTCTCTCCACTCAAAAAAATCCTTCATCCGAATCCCCCCTCACTCCACCAAAGTCGAATGCATCTGCACCAGCACCCACCTCCCCTTCATCTTTTCCAGAATCATACTTTCCAACCAATGGATATTCCTGGTCGTATTGGTTTTTGAGTTGTTGATAACCGCGTAGTTGTGGTAACTAACCCAGGCAATATTTTTACGGAAATTGAATTTGATGAATTCGAAGCGGTTGGTGCGGGTCCAGTCTTTGGGTTTACTTTGCGCGTTTTTGACATAATTGGCAACCCTCTCGCGGTTCCAAATTTCACCCATGTCGTACAGTTCGAAGTTCGGGACACAATTGTTGTCAAAATGCTTCATGTCCGGATTGGTAAAAACCTCA
>JAIXOO010000379.1 GCA_027486765.1 Saprospiraceae bacterium | reverse complement strand
GATCAGGAAATCAAATTGGCCAAACAACACAACATCGCCATGGAAGGCGTTTGGCTGTGGGTCAACAGTCAGGTGGATAAAACCGGGCAATTGAGCGCCGACAATCAAAAAGTGATCGACATTGTGGCCAAAAACAAACTCAAAACCACCTTTTGGCTGGGTTTTGACAATGGTTTTTTTGAAGGATTGACTCACCATGAAAGGGTGGCCAAGGGGGCAGCGTTTTTGAAATACCTGCATTCCATCCTGACGCCCTTGCAGTGCAAAATTGCCTTGTACAACCACGGCGGCTGGTTTGGCGAGCCAGAAAACGAAATAGAGATCATCAAAAAAGCTGGACTGAAAGGGGTTGGCATCGTGTACAGTTTTCACCATGGCCATCACCAAATCAACCGCTTTCACAGCATGTTGAAAAATATGCTGCCTTACCTGGTGGCCATCAATCTGGATGGTATGGATCTGAGCAAAGGCCAAATTCTTCCGATTGGCAGCGGGAAAAGTGAACGAGAGATGATTCAATTGATTCGGGAAAGTAAGTTTAAAGGGCGGATCGGGGTACTGGGGCACCGGGATGATGAAGATGTGGAAGTGGTGCTGCGGGGGAATTTGGAGGGCTTGAAAAGGTTATTGAAGTGAAATTTCGTGTTAGTTGTGTTTAAATAATGCTTGGAATTGAAAAATTTTGAGATCAGATTGTATGTTTGCGCAATCGTAGGTTACATAAGTTTACAACGAGCTATTTATTGAAAATTAAAGTACAAAATAGATGGGCTTTCCAGTTAAATCGAGACTAAAAATCATTACCCAATGGTCTGTTCTGCTGGTTTTTATTGCATTGATTAATTTCAATTGTTGCCTGGGCCAAAACTTGGGTGGAAGCCTTAAACTAGATGCGGGTTATTCAATCGCTCAAGTGAAGGATACCCGACACAGCAGCGTTTTTCGAACTGCCAAATGTTGGAATTATGGTTTACAATACGCACTGCAAGGTGAACGCAGCACCAATACTCTGGGACTTAAATTTTCACATACCGCAGTTGATTGGCAGAAGAATTTCATTACGACTCTATCTATCTCTGAAATGCGGATATTTTATGAACACCTAAGAACGCTTAAAAATAAAAATTGGCAATTAGGTGCTTATCTCGACCACGGTGCTTTTTCAACTCATCGATATGCTGGAACTGGACCTTGGCCCGGTTTTAAAGATAATTCTGGTTTCAGTTATGTGATCTGGAGCGCTCTTGGATTGACCGGGAAATACCATAAGGCATTGGGCAAAAATTGGAATTTAAATATCGCAGGCGCTCTACCTTTATTGGCTTTTACAGAACGCCCTCCGTATAGTTTCACTTTTCCAGAAGATGGTTACGACTGGGAGGAGGATATTTTGTTGTTTCAATCTGCCTACTTTAAGCGCGCACAATTTCAAACACTTACACAGTTTGCTCATCTTCAGTTTCAAACGATACTTCAACACAGAATTGGGCAAAGAGGTAGTGCTATAGGTATAAATTATCAATGGAACTACCTTTTTGCCACAGGTGAAAAACCCTTATTCCGTTTCCATCATCATGTTAATCTTGCATATCAATTTAGTTTCAAAAAACCATGAAAAGATCCATTGCCATTTTGTTTGTATGCCTTGTAATCGTACTCCAAAGTTGCTCCAAAGAGTTTGCCTCTCCAAAAAATTCCAATATTAGCGTATTCGACGAGTTATTACAGTTTTTGGAAGAGAACTACGCTTTGTTTGAAGTCAAACAAATTGATTGGGAGCTGATTAAGGCACACTATCGCCCTCAAGTTTCAAACCTTATTTCGCAAGACAGCTTATTTTTCATTTGCCAGAATCTAATAGGTGAATTGAAAGATGGACAAGCCTCCTTAACCAGCGAACTTTACACCAGCATTCCCTATTCCCTCGGTAACTACGACTATAAGTTTAAACGAGAGGTGACATTTAGCTATACAAAACAGAAGCTTCGTTTTTTTAATATTGGAACCTGGGCTGAAGCAATCAATGATACCACAGCTTACGTTTTGCACGACTTTTTGTATGCTGATGATGGAAATAATTGGCAAAACTTGGCGAATTACCTCTCTCACGGCTCGCGTAAAAAAATTATTCTTGATTTACGCTATGCTGGTGGTGGTACACCTGAAGCGGCCTTTAGTTTAGTCAGTCACTTTATTCTGAGAACTACCAATGTTGGATCAATGGTGCATAAAAGTGGCAAAGGTCCACAAGATTTCAAAAAAGTACCCGTAGCCATTCCGTCAATTTGGCCATACTTGGGGCATAAAAAAATTGTTATTCTCACCAGTGAGCATACCTTCAACGCAGAAACCTATTTTGCCGCCATTATGCAAACCTTGCCCAATGTTACCATAATTGGTGAAACTACCGGCCCCGGTGGTGGCATTAAACAACCCTATGAATTACCTAACGGTTGGATCGTGGACGTATCAAGCAATTACTTTCTGCCTGCCAACGGCCAACACACCGAAGATGGCATTCGGCCGGATATTGAAATCAGCAACACCGCCCTTGATCTTCAAAATAAACGCGACCGAATGCTGGAAAGGGCGATAGCCTACTAAGTTTTACTTGATTACAAACTCATAACTACCCGCTTTCAATTGGCGAACTAAGGTGTTTTTGCCTGGATTTTCCAGCACCTGCCCCTTGCTCCATACCTTTTGCCCCGGTAAAAGCTCCAAACTCAAACTAGCGCTGCTATTCGGCGGCACAACTACTTTGTAACTGATGCCCTCCTTCGTCCTTTCCCAACTCGACACCAGTTTCCCTTGTGGTGTTTTAAAATTGGCTTGAAAACGATCCAAACCCTTCACAAAATGCGGATTTAGCAAAATATTTTTAAAGCCCGGCGCCGACGGATCGGGTTTGATGCCTCCCAGTGCCTTGTAATACCAGGCCCCAATTTCACCAAACATGATGTGGTTCATGGAGATGTCCGATTTGGCATCGATGGGCCAGTTTTCGTAGAGGGTAGTGGCGCCGTTTTTGATCCACCAACCCCAGGAAGGGAAATCTTCCTGCGCAGCGATTTGGTAAGCCAGGTCGGCGTAGCCATGGTCGCTGAGGGCGTTGAGGATGGTTTTGGTGCCCAAAAGGCCCACATCCAGGTGCGCGCCATCGGCTTTGACCCTTTGGGCAAGATTAGCGGCTACTTTGGCCTGGAGTTCGCTGGGGACAATTCCCCAATGGAGCGGGGCACTCATTTCCGTTTGGGTGCCGTTGCCGTAGGTCCCCGTTTCCCGGTTCAGGTACTTGGCATTGATGGCGGCTTTAATTTGGGTGGCCAGCGCTGAATAGGTGGTGTAATCCGCTTTTTTATTCAAGAGTTGCGCAGTTTTGGCCAAAATCGTCGCGTCGACGTAATAATAAATCGAGGATGTCAATTCTACGGGCGCTTTGGATTTCACGGGCACCCAATCGCCGAGGCCCCAGCTGGTCAAATTACCCTGGCTACGGGCGCTGATGGCATCCACGTAGCGTTTTATGTTGTCGTAGCAGTCTTCCAGCAATTTGTGGTCGCCGTAAAACAGGTATATGTTCCAAGGGATGATCGCGATGGTGCTCGTCCAGTCGGGCCCGTTGCCCCATTCGTAACCCCAGCCGCTGGTGGGGATGATGGAGGGCAATACGCCGTTGGGTTGTTGCTCGTCGCGGTGGTCGGCCAACCATTTTTCGTAAACGGTGATGCCGTCAAAATTGTACAAACCTGTTTCGCTGGCGATGTGGGCATCCCCCGTCCAGCCGTTTTTCTCCCGTTGGGGGCAATCGGTCGGGTAGCCAAAGAGGTTGGAAAGGTAGGAATTGTTGGTGGCAAACCAGATTTTGTCGAGCGTAGAGCTGCTCGATTGCACCTGTCCCAGCACAGGCAAATCGCTGTGCATGAAGTAGCCTTTGAGGCTGTTTTCCGCGAGGGTGATGGCCTGATTGCTCGTCACCTCCACGTATTGAAAACCCTTGTAGTTGAAGCGGGGCATAAAACGCTCTTCGCCGCGGCCACTGAGGATAAAAATATCCGTCTGGAAAGGGTCGGTATTGTCGGTGGGGCGGTAATGGACGTCGATGTTCGACATATCGGAGCGGCCTTCTGCATCGAGGCGTTCGGTGTGTCGCAGTCGGACCCGGGTGCCTGCTGCGCCGCGTACGCGCAGGCTGACCACGCCAGAAATGTTGCGCCCCAAGTCGTACAAATAGGTGGTGTCGTTGATTTTGCGCATGGATTTTGCCGCAATTTCTTCCACGTCGCGGATGGGGTGCATCACCTGCGCAACCAGGTTGGTGGAGGGCGCAGGGCGCAGAATCACCGTTTTCCACTTTGCATCGTCAAAATTGGGCTGGTTCCAGTTGGGCTGCTCCAGGCGGGCGTCGTAGTGCTCGGCGGTATAAATGCTGTTAAAAATGATGGGACTGAGGTCTGTTTTCCAGTCTTTGCCCGAACTGATGGTTTCCACCGAACCATCGGTGTAAGTGATCCGCAAATCGAGGCAAAAAGTGGGTCGGTTGCGCCAGGGGGCCTCATGAAAAAACCACACTGCGGTGGATTGATGGTTGTACCAGCCGTTGCCCAACAAAACCCCAATGGCATTTTTGCCATTTTGGACTTGTTTGGTCACATCGTGGGTCACATACATGGTGCGCCGATCGAAGCGGGTGTACATGGGATCGAGGCGGTGATTGCCGATGGCCTGGCCATTGATCGACAATTCGTACAAACCCGCCACGGCGATGTAAGCACGTGCAGAGCGGATGCTTTTTTTGGCGTCAAAGGTTTTGCGGAAATAGGGAGCAGGTTTGAGGTTGACATCGCGGGTGTCAGAAATCCAGGCACCTTTCCAATTGCTGGCTTTTTGTATACCTGTTTCAAAATTAGCAACGGAAGATAGGGTGCGTTGCCCATCCACACCCCAGGAGGCGATGGCCCAGTAGTACTTGCTGAAGGCTGGCAAGGTTGGGCCTGCATAGGAAATAAGCGTTTTGTTGGAAGCCACTTTAAGGGAATTCCAGATCAAAGCTTTGCCCTGGAGCAATCCTGCCGAATCGGTTCCGACCCAAATTTGGTAAGCGATTTGGCTCGCCCCCGGGCGAGGATCTTCCAAGCGCCAGCTGAAGCGTGGCCGGGCTGCGTCCACACCTAAGGGGTTGACGAGGTACTCACAGCGGAGTTCAACGGGTTTGGCTAAACTCTGGACTAATGTTAGAAAAAAGAATGCGCTTAATGCACAGAGGCTTAAACGGGTAGATGTAGGTTTCATAAATAAAGGGATGAGTCAGAGATGTCATTAAGTTTTTTGAAATAATCGTTCTTTAGGCTCTGGCGTTTGAATTGCCTCCAGCTTTAGCTGGTGGTTAGAAGGTCAGGTCTAGAATGGGCTTTAGCCCAAACCTCAATTTTGCAAATGAGGCTAAAGCCCAAAAATAGAGTTCACTGCTTATCCACCAGCTAAAGCTGGAGGCAATTCATGCGCTTTGAGTCTAAGGTTTGAGAACGGTTGTTTCAAAAACTTCTTAGTACCTCTAACGCGGAAGAATATCAAGCAATCCAAAGCGGCGTGGCCGGTGAAATGCCGGAGTTTTGCCACTCATCGTAGGGCTCCAGCAGAGGAACGCACAATTGTCCACATTGCATTTCCAGTTTTTTTCCTTGGGCATTTGTGTAGCCACAATGCGGTAAAAATTGATGCGGTACTGAGTCGATTTTTCAGCAGAAATCAAGCCCCAAGGAATCGACAAAGTGCCCGACCAAGCTTGTTCACCCTTGCTGGCCTGGTGTACAATTTTACTACTGGCGGGAACGACCAATTCCCCTTTCAGATCACCTTTATCTCCTAGTGAGGGGTTGGTGATTTTACCCACCCAGATGGCGTTATTGGGGTTAATTTCGAGTTCGAGGTACTGCGTTGGGTCGGCAGTTCCAGCAGCAATGAATACCTCAAACACTTCTTGATTGTACAATGGGAGGTTGTGCTCCATGTAGGTGTTTTGCGCTACATACTCGTCTTTTTCACACAAAAAAGCGACGTGCAGGTAGTCCTCATCCGCTTTTAATTGCACCGAGGTTGGGTAATTGGCAGCAGTGCCATCGGTGGAGTGGAAAAAAGTGGAAGTCTCCAGAGGCGTCCATTGGCCAGGCCGGAGCTGGATGGTTTTGGTGTTTTGTTCGTGCATGTTGACAAAAAATAGCAGTAGAAAAAGGTGTAGCATAAATCTTTGGCTTAAAGCTGTGATAACAAATATAAACAGGTATGTCGGATTTTAGCGCTTAAAAACAAAAAGCTGCACGGTACCAGATAAAACTGTACCTTTGTAGCGATATTAAAATACTTGATGTTGATTTGTAGCTCAAGATACGGAAGAGCCACTTTTACATTTGTTTTTCCGGCTCGGTATTTTTGCCTTGCTCACCTTGTGATTCATTCAATTTCAGGAGATTACGGTGCAAACTGGAGAAAGCCTATCTTTCCCCTGCTGCACCATTATTGCTACTGAGACAGATACCAAGGTAGCAGCTAACATTACCACATGACTTTTAAGGATTTAAATTTGATTGACCCCATCCTGCGTGCGCTGGAAACTGAGGGTTACACCACTCCAACACCCATCCAACAACAAGCCATTCCCATTCTTCTACAGCGAAAAGACCTGCTGGGTTGTGCCCAAACCGGGACCGGGAAAACGGCAGCTTTTGCCATTCCGATTCTCCAATTGTTGCACAATGACGGAGTACCCACCATCGGGACCCGCCAAATCAGAGCTTTGATCCTTACGCCCACCCGTGAACTCGCCATTCAGATCAACGAAAGTTTCAGTGCCTATGGACGGCATACCAACCTGCGGCACGGGGTAATTTTTGGCGGAGTCAACCAGACCAAACAAGTGGAAAACATCCGCCGGGGTTTGGACATCCTGATTGCTACTCCCGGGCGCTTGCTCGACTTGATGAACCAGAAATTGGTCAGCTTACAATACCTCAATACATTTGTGTTGGATGAAGCCGACCGGATGTTGGACATGGGTTTTGTACACGATGTAAAACGGATCATCAGCAAATTACCTGAACGTCGTCAAACCCTGTTTTTCTCGGCAACCATGCCCCCGGAAATACAGAAACTGGCCAATACCATCCTGTACAACCCCGCTAAAGTAGAGGTTACCCCCGTTTCGTCTACCACTGAAACCGTGGAGCAGTTGGTTTATTTTGTGGAAAAAAGAGACAAACGTGAACTCTTGATCCAGTTGCTGAAACAAGCCAAGATCAAGTCGGTGCTGGTATTTACCCGCACCAAACACGGTGCAGATAAGATCAACCGCGACATCGTCAAGGCGGGTATCCGTTCCAATGCCATTCACGGCAACAAATCACAGAATGCGCGTCAAAGTGCACTTACTGGGTTTAAGGAAGGCAAAATCCGCGTACTGGTCGCTACCGACATTGCGGCTCGGGGCATCGATGTAGAGAGCCTCAGTCACGTGATCAACTACGATTTGCCCAATATCCCTGAAACGTATGTACACCGGATCGGTCGTACGGGGCGGGCAGGGGCTAGCGGGATCGCACTGTCTTTCTGTGACAGTGAAGAAAAAGCTTACTTGCGCGACATCAATCGGCTGATTGCCAAAAATATTCCTACAATTACCTACGCGCCGAACATGCAGCTGAAGTATTAAAAAACCAGGAATAGGTAAAAAAGGAAGCCCTAATTGTCTGAAAATTTGATTTTTATGACAATTAGGGCTTTTTTTATTATTCCAATTTTTAGTGAAATTGTACTTTTCATTGCGGGGTTGATGCTGCATTTTTGTATCATAAATAATCATCTATGGCAATGATGATGGGCACTCAAACAAAACTCTAACAAACGACTAGTTCGTTTTACCTTTCACACACTAAGTAGTAAGCACAAAGGACCAAGGCAGCACCAATGATGCTCGTCAACAATCGACGAGGTGCTGATTTATTGCTGCTCCCTTGTTGTTCTTTGTGCTTTATGAACGCCAATTTGAGGAAATTGATGTACATTTCGCTACACTAACACTTAGCGTCATGTCCAAACATCCCAATCAACTCCTCCTCGAACACTTCTACACTTGCTTCCAAAACAAAGACTACGCGGGCATGCAAGCATGCTATACCGACGATGCGACCTTTAGCGACGAGGCATTTCACGGCCTGGATGCCACCCAAGTGCGCGCCATGTGGGAAATGTTGATCCGCAATGGCAAGGATTTACAGTTGGAATTCAGGGAGGTTACTGCGGATGAGCATACCGGAAGTGCCTACTGGGAAGCAAAGTATACCCTTTCTGTCACTGGACGGAAAGTACTCAACAAAATCAAGGCCAGTTTTGAGTTCGAAAACGGCAAGATCAAAAAGCACGTCGACCGCTTTGATTTTTACGCCTGGGCCAGACAGGCTTTTGGGTTTACGGGTATCCTTCTGGGTTGGACACCTTATTTCCGTAAAAAAGTCAACAGCACGGTGATGGGTAACCTGGCTAGGTTTATGCGGCAGAAACCTGTATAGGCTAGTTAAAATTTAACGGCTGGGCACAGGAACGCCCGAAGACTGCCGGATTACCAAATCAGAACGCAACAAAATCGTTTGGGTCAACATGATGTCGCCGGCACCAGTTAAGTGATTGATCAGGCTGCGCGCTGCCAATTCGCCCATTTGATGCCCCGGGTAATGGATGCTGGTCAAATTGGGCTCCACAATTCTACTCACTGGGTCGTCATTGAATCCCACCACCGCAATATCTTCCGGTACCCGGATGCCTTTGGCTTTCAGGCCAATGACAAGGCCTGCGGCACAGTTGTCGTTGACTACAAACACCGCATCTGGTCGCGTGGGCAAGGAAAGCAGATGCTTGGCGGCATCCGTTCCCGACTCCATGCTTAAATCGGCCAGATAAATCAGGCTTTTATCCAGTGGAATGCCAAATTCAGCAAGCGCCATGGCGTAGCCTAGAAAACGCTCCTTGTAGATGCTCTGTGTGCTGGATATTGTGACGTGGGCAATCCGCCGCCGCCCCTGGCTGAGCAAATGTTTGGTCGCTTCGTATCCAGCCTGAACGTTGTTGATGCGGATATTGGTGAAGGAACTACTCTCGGGAGTACGGTCGAAAAAAATGACGGGAATGTTCTTTTTGGCAAATTTTTCAAAGGGCTCCAAATTGCTCGTCAGGTAAGAGAGGGAAACCAGGAGCCCATCAACCCGGTTGTTGAACATGGTTCGAACGTTAATGCCTTCTCTTTCCGCTGATTCTGAGGACTGGCTGATGATCAGGTTGTAACCCGCCTGGTTGGCCACATTTTCGATGCCTGCAATCACCGTAGCCATAAAATAACTGTTGAGCCGTGGAATGATCACCCCAATGGTATTGGTATGCTGTTGCCGCAAACTACGGGCAAACTGATTGGCTTGGTAGCCGTTTTTTTCGGCCAATTCAAAGACTCTTTTTTTGGTTTTGTCACTCACCACCGGATCATCCCTCAAGGCCCGACTCACCGTGGCTACGGAAATATCCAGTTGGGCCGCAATATCGTAGATGGTTACATCCTTTTTTGTCTTACTCATAACCTGCACTAACATTTGTAGGCTGATACTTAAAAACAGAATCAAAATCGTAAATAAATGGAAAACAATAAAATAAACACATTTTACCTGATTCCATATTTGACTAGAGCAAAGCTAGTCAAATATCAACAAAAAAAATTAATGTAATCGGTTACATTTTTGTAAAAAGATACTTATTCGTGTCTTATTAATTTGGTTTTATCGCACCGCAACAAAAAAAAGTTTTACTATTTCAGCTTATTTTTGTCTATTCAATCGATTTCACCTGCTACCGCGGTCACAGCAGCTTATTTGCCTGGTCTATGGGTTTTAGCATTCATGCACACTTATTACGGCTACTTAGCGCCAAAAGCTGGTGAAAAACAGAAATTTTAGCAATCGATTACATTGTGCTTTTTTTGTGGTGGTATTGAAGATGGAGTTGTTGGTGCAGGAGTCATTGGGGAGGAGACTTCTATATAAAGAAACATAAATCATGAAAACTTGAATACCGGAAATTTAGATTCCACAAAAACAAAAAATGCGGATCATATATGTTTTTTTGTATTTTTGTCAAAAATTCCCTTGTGGAAAATTCTATTGAGCCAGTTAGGGGGGTAATATTTATTTTTGTCACACAAGCTCAAATCAATAAATAAATTATTATGGGGAGAATGAAAGAATTATTAATGGAGCTTGAAGAGCAAGCTGAAGAAAGACATGTAGCTAAATTACTAGGGATTTCATATGAAGATTTGATACAACTTGAATGGGTAATCGAAACTGATGCGAGTACTGATGGTCTGGTTTATTCATACCGTATCGAGTTTAAAGAAGGCTCTTCGGAGGAAGTATTATCAAAAATCAAAAGACTTCAAGACTCTTGTCGAGTATATTTAGAGCCTTGGGAGTGGAATGCAGAGTATGATTATATAAATGACCAATTTGATGCAATAACCCAAAGCAGGATTAACCTAGCTACATTCAGTAATGAGCTTAATGATTTGAAAGAATTAAGTCAACTTCAAACAAAAGGAGATAAATTAAAAAGAATCTTAAACAGGCAGATATTCATCAGCATCATAGGTAGTATGGAAACCTTCCTATCAGAAACATTTTTAAAACTTGTTTTTGACCAGGAAAGATACTTTCAATCGTTTGTTCAAACTCATCCTGAATTTAAGTCTAGAAAATTTGAATTAAGGGAAATCTTCACCCAACAAAATTTGCTTAAAGAAACAGTTAAAAAAACAATACTCGATACAATATTTCATAATCTTCCGACTGTCAAAAATATGTATGAAGATACATTCGAAATTCAATTCCCGTCAATTAAGGATATGTTCAAACATGTTTTAAAACGTCATGATTTAGTTCACAGAAATGGTAAAACAAAAAATGGATCAAATGTTGAAATCGAAGATACAGAAATAGATAACCTAATAATAGATGCTAAGAACTTCATTAGTTCAATTTACAAAGAATTAGAGAGAGAGGGAAGGCTTCCATTTTGACAATGCTTAGCTTTTGGGGGATTAGGTCGCTAACTGCTTGCATTTTGACTTTACATCAGGTTTTACACCTTGTTGTAATAGATGTGCAACTTTAAGCAAGAATCCTTATTTTTGTACTCAATCAAGTCAATAACATGTCAAAAATACAAGTCCAAACCACGATTGATACTGATGCCCTCATTCTAGGCGCAGCCAATTTGCAATTGAGCGAATTGGAAAGGCTGGTCCGTGAACTCGACGCAGTCATCGTGCGGAAAAAAAATTTGGACAAAAATTTAAAGGAAAGAGAGCTTATCCGGCAAATCAACCAAACGATTCTGGATGCAGATCAACGCGTTCGGTATTTAATATTGGCTGAAAAACTGGAAAATGAGACCATTTCAGCGGATGAACACTTAGCGTTTGTTGCCTTAACCGAAAAGGATGAACAATTGCGCAATGAGCGTTTGAAATACTTGATTGAGCTTGCTCAACTTACTGATGTAGGCGTGCTTGAATTAATGGAGCAAATGGGGTTAATCCAGGGATAAATGGCAGACAAGGTTTCTTTAATTCTTCAACGCAAGGTAAAAGAACTTGCCCATGGGTATTGCGAATACTGCTTTTGTCCTTCATCATTTTCGCCAGACTCTTTCCAGCTTGATCATATTATTCCCATCAGTTTAGGTGGCGTTTCTGAGTTAGAAAATCTTGCTTATTCCTGTGGAGGATGTAACGGGCACAAACACAATAAAACACATTTCATTGATCCATTAATAGGAACGATATCCAGGCTTTTCCATCCAAGACAACACTTGTGGGTAGATCATTTTACTTGGAGTGAAGATGATTCGCTAATACTAGGGCTAACCCCGATCGGAAGAGCGACCATCGAATTGCTTCAAGTCAATCGTGAAAGTAACCTTAATTTGCGGAAATTGTTAAAAATGGCGGGGCTACATCCTCCAAAATAGAGTAATCCCTACTCCAACAAAAACTCAATATCCCCCCTCGAAAAATCCGCCCGATTCACATTCTCAATGATATCCTCCGCCAACTTCGATTTTTTATCCTGCAACTTCAAGATCTTTTCCTCGATGCTGTCTTTGGTGATGAACTTGATGGCGATCACACTTTTTTCCTGTCCGATCCGGTGCGCGCGGGCTATTGCCTGTTGTTCGGTGGTTGGATTCCACCAGGGATCGAGGATGAAGACGTAGTCGGCGGCGGTGAGGTTGAGGCCAGTGCCGCCGGATTTGATGGAGATCAGGAAAGATTGCACTTCGGGGTTTGCCTCAAATTTTTTGATTTCTTCCACCCGTTTGTTCGCGGTCAGGTCGCCGGTGAGCCAGGAAAACTGCTGTTTGCGTTGCTCAAATTCCTCGCGAAAAAGGCTGAGGTATTGCACGAAGGAGCTAAAAAACAGCGCCTTGTGGTTACTGCGGCGAATGGTGTCCCATTGCTCTAGGATGTCGTTGAACTTGCCACTTTCTTTGGTGTACTCCTCCGAAACCAGGCGTGGGTGGTTCACCAATTGGCGCAATTTGGTCAGCGATTGCAACACCAGAATGCGGTACTGCGGGCTGTTGGCATCGTAGTTTTCCAATAAAAAATTCCGCGCTGCGCTTTTTTCCCGCTCGTACAATTTCTTCTGTTCGGGGGTCATTTCGGAGTAGAAGACTTGGGTAGTAAGTGGCGGCAGGTCTTTGGCGACTTCCTCTTTGGTGCGTCGCAACATATACGGTGCGACCAGGTTCCGCAGCCGTACTTTTTTGTCGTCTACCTGGTACTTTTCAATCGGGGTGATGAATTCCCGTTTGAAAAAAGAATAATTGCCCAGCAAATCCGGGTTGATAAACTGCATTTGTGCCCAGAGGTCACTCAGCGAGTTTTCAATCGGGGTACCCGAAAGGGAAACCCGGTGTTTGCCCCGCAAATCGTGAACCGATTGGAAGATTTTGCTCTCCCGGTTTTTGATCTGCTGGCTTTCGTCGAGGATGATGTATTCAAACTCCATTTGCCCCAACAAATCCACGTCGCGCAGGGCAGTTTGGTACGTTGTCAAAATCACATCGAAGCGCCGCAACAAGCGGATATCGGTGTAGCGCCGTTGGCCTACGTGTTTGTAAATGCTCAGCGTAGGCGCGAATTTTTTAATCTCAGCTTCCCAGTTGAATACCAAGGAAGCAGGTAGCACAATCAAGGCATTGAGCGCCTGTAAAAACTCCTCATCGCCAGCACTGGTGGCAAACAAATCCATTTGATTGCCCGTGGCAGCTGGGTTCGGGGCAGCGGCTTTTTGTTCCTTGGCGTAAAGCAGCACCGAGATGGTTTGCAGGGTTTTTCCCAAACCCATGTCGTCGGCCAAACAAGCCCCGAGGCCATTGCGGTACAATTTGATCAGCCAGCGCACCCCATCGAGTTGGTAGGGGCGCAGGTCGGCTTTGAGCTTTTTGCCGGGCACGTAATCGGCGAGGTCGGTGGCCTCGTCTTCGGTACCACTTTTTTGGGCGAGGCCCAATTCATCGATCAGCGTGTACTGGCTTTTGTTGAGGCGCAGGGCATTGCCTTCTTTGCGGGCAAACTGCATCAGGGCGCGGAATTTTTCCATCCACTCCAGGGGGATGATGAAAAACTCGCCGTTGGGCAAGGGGTAAAAGCGGTTTTCTTCGCGGATGTTGCGGGCCAGGGCCAGGAAGGGAATGCTGAATTCGCCCACCTGTACTTCGCCATAAATATCGAACCAGTCGTTGATGCGTTCGGAATGGATGCTCAGCTGCGCTTTGGCCAGGTAGACCTTCTTTTCTTCCAACTGGACTGGTGCCACTTTGAAGCCCAATTTGCTCAGTTCCTCCCGATTGTCGAGCAGCCAATTGAGCAAGTGAAAAGGGTCAGCCCCTTTGTCTGGCACAGTGAAGTAAGAAGCTTCGGGATTGTGTAAACCCAGGTTTTTGATGGCGGTCACAAAACGTTTTTCCTGCCCTCGGTTGCGGCGCACCTGGTTGATGCGCACGTCGTCTTCGCCAAACTCGAGGCTGGTGCGTTTGTCTCGTCTATCATTCCAATTAAAGCTGGCTTGGGCTGGGTAAATCATGTGCATGGACAGCACCCATTCTCCGCTGAATACGCTGGGCACCAGTTCCAATTGACAGGCTTTGAGTTCGTCCCAAACGACCACGTCAAAGCCTTCAGCTTCAATGTCGACCTTGGCAGCTACTTTGAGGATGAACTTTTGGAAGTAGGTTTTAACCGAATTGGCCGGAATAATGACCTCATCGCGCTTTTGGAAAGGTTTGACCATGTTGCCGTTGATTTCAGCAACCTTACACAAACGGTAATCGATGAACAGCCAGGCGGGGTGATTGGTGATGGGGATTACCTCCTTTGCACTGACTACCCAGGGCTCTGCTTCGCCTTCACTGAGGCGTAGGCGGTATTGTACGTTGTCTTGGTTTTTTTTGAAATACAAGTGCACGTCCAATTCTACATTTTTCTCCGGCAATTGCATCACAAAATCCTTCACCAAACCCCGGCGGTCAACGTTCCAGGTGAGGGGCAAACGATGCTCGACAATCTGACCCAACAATTCATCCAACTTACGGTGTACAAAGAGGGAGATGGGGCCTTGGATGTCTTTGTCTGCCCAAAGTTCCTCCAGCGGCTTGACCTTTTTTTTTGGCGGGCTGTATTTTTTCTCGAGGTTTTTGGGCTGTAGCTCTTCAATGATGGCGAACAATTTGCTGCGAACGGCATCCAGCTCCAATTTGAAGGCCCCAATGGTATCGTCCAAGGCTTTTTGCCGGATGTGTGCAAATAAGTTGGACTGGTCCACACTTACGATGTAGGCATTGGGCAAATAAAGCCCTTCTGCTACTTCCATCAGGTTGTAGACCACCTCGTGTTTGCCCTGTATTTCTGCGGTATTTGAAAACAATTGCATCCTCATCAATCAACAAAATAAGTGTTCGATTTTTTGTGCCAAAACCCTGGCATGGCCTTCGTTGGACTCTACGGAACTACCACCCAAATGGGGAGTCAGCACCACGTTGTCCGCTTTGCGTAAATACTGAAATGGCTCGGGCAATTCCGTCGGTTTGAGGTTTTCGAAAGATTGCTCTTCGTACTCAAATACGTCCAAAGCCGCGCCCAGTACCTTACCCGACTGGAGATTTTGCACCAGATCACTCGTATTCAACACCGTCCCACGGGCAGTGTTGATGAGAAAAATGTTTTTTTGAAAGCGCTGCAAAAAAGTGTGGTCGACGAAATGGTAATTTTCGGGCAGATAAGGAATGTGTAAGGTGACAATATCGGCTTCTGCCCAGATTTGTTCCAGTGTAACTTCCTCTACCAGTTCGTCCGCGTAGTTGGTTTTGAATTTATCGTAGGCGATCAGGCGGGTACCAAAACCGCGAATTTTTTGTGCAAATGCCGAACCCATATTGCCATAACCAATGATGCCAATGGTTTTGCCCTTGATTTCGATGCCCCGATTGGCGGCTCGAACCCATTGGCCATCGCGAATTTGGCGGTCGGCCAGCCCCAGATTGTTCATCAACATCAGGAGCATACCAATGGCGTGCTCGGCTACCGTATCCCGACTTCCTTCGGGTGAAGGGATCACTTTTATGCCCCGTTTTTCAGCCAATTCTACATCAATGTGCTCCAATCCCACCCCGCTGCGCGCAATGAATGCTAAATTTTCTGCGGAGTTGATGAGCTCGGCATCTATGCGCAAACGGCTGCGCAGCACCAGTCCAAAACAATCGGATAATTGGGGTAAAAGTGCTTCCCTAGAGGTTTGGTAATGGGCTTCACAATCAAAACCCAGGTCACTAAGGCGTTGAAATAGAAAAGGATGGGTGTTGTCAATAAAGATGACCCTTCTTTTTTTGCTCATGTGCTAGATCCTTCAAAATTCAGATAAAATGTAAATATGCAGTGTCTTGCGCAATTGTGCAAGCAAAGCAGGACAACTAACAATTATTTAATCTATTTCTAGATCACTGTTTGATTTTTCCCCACGGCATCATAACTTTGCCGTCCTGATCACTTCTTTTACGTAAGGTGTGATTTTATACAGAAGAGGGGAGAGAACGGGCTCGACGAACCTCTGGCAACCATGCTTGGGCAATGAAAAATGAAAAACTAAAAATGAAAAATAAGCTACCGCAGTGACTTGTTCAGCACTACGCGTAAAAGTCGCTGCGGTAGCTTATTTTTCATTTTTCATTTTTAGTTTTTCATTCCTTAGCAACGGTGCCAAATCCCGCCATTAATGGGCATATAAAATCGCTTAAAGTCAATGGCCGAATCACCCAAACTTTGGAAGCTTGCACAAGCTTTCCATTTGGAATGTGGCACTACGCTGCCAGAAATCGAAATCGCATACCATACCTATGGTCAACTTTCCACTACCGGCGACAATGTCGTGTGGGTTTGCCATGCCCTTACGGGCAATTCCGAGGCAGCAGACTGGTGGGATGGATTGGTAGGCGTGGGCAAAATTTTTGACCCTGAAAAATATTTCATCGTTTGTGCCAACATGCTGGGCTCTTGCTACGGAAGTACTGGGCCTTTGAGCATCAATCCTCTCAACGGCAAAGCCTATGGGCACAGTTTCCCGCTGGTTACCGTACGAGATATGGTGGCGGCGCACGAATTGCTCCGAGAAGAACTGGGCATCCAAAAAATCCATGTCGCCTTAGGCGGCTCAATGGGCGGCCAGCAAGTGCTGGAGTGGGCCATTCAAAAGCCGGATTTGTTTGAGCACCTCGTGCTTTTGGCCACCAATGCCCTGCACTCGCCCTGGGGTATCGCTTTCAACGAATCGCAGCGGATGGCCATTTATGCGGACAGTACCTTGTCGGAAGAAAACAACCCCGAAGCGGGAAAAAAAGGCCTGGAAACTGCGCGCTCCATTGCCATGTTGTCCTACCGCAGTTACGACACGTATCAGTTGTCACAAACGGATGATGCCGATAAACTCGAAGATTTTCGGGCAAGTTCATATCAACGCTATCAGGGTTTAAAACTTTGGCGGCGTTTTAATGTTTTCTCTTACCTGACACTGAGCCGCGCAATGGACAGCCATAACGTGGGCCGAGGTAGGGGAGGAGTAGAAAAAGCACTCCAGGCGGTAAAGGCGAATACACTGGTGGTTGGCATTGCTTCGGATTTGTTGTTTCCTATCCGGGAGCAGGAGCAAATTGCCAAAGGCATTACTGGTGCGCAGTATACCGTATTGGAAAGTATTTATGGGCACGATGGTTTTTTGGTTGAATTTCAACGCATTGAAACCTTGATCCGCCTTTTTTTATTCTCCCCGGAAGCTAAGGTAGATGCCAGTCCCAGGCCTTCGCAGGCTTGGACGGTGTCGAATGTGGCGCTGCCGGGGTCGGAAAAATTCTAATTAGTGTTGAGGAAGGTTTAGGGAGGTTGAGAAGGTTTAGGCTACCGCAGGGACTCAGAGAAGTACATTGTCAAAATCGCTCGCGGTAGCCTAAACCTCCCTACACCTTCTCACCCTCCCTAAACCTTACAATCCAAACAAATGCTCATTCAACTCGAACGTCTCGACGATGCCTTCAATCTGAAGGCGACCAACGAACAAGGAAATACCGTAGAAACCGACGCTTCGCCAGCCATTGGCGGCGGTGGCAAAGGCATGCGCCCGATGGAGATGCTGCTGAGTAGCCTGGGGGCTTGTAGTTCCATTGATGTGATCGATATTTTGCGCAAAATGCGCCAACCACTCGATGACATCAAAGTGACCCTGAATGGGGAACGGGAAAAAGACAAAACGCCAGCGCTGTTTACCGATATTCATGTAACCTTTAACCTGTATGGCGATCTGGATGTAGACAAAGCCAAAAGGGCAGTGGACATGTCGATGGAAAAGTATTGCTCGGTGGCAAAGATTTTGGAAAAAACGGCGAAGATTACCTGGGAGACAAATATTTTGGATAAATAATTCATTTCTCTTAAATTGCAACAGTATATCGTTAAACACCAGGTTACTTGCCGTATCCCCACCTCCTGCTGCAAGCAATCCTGATAGACACTGTTGTAATACCATGAAAAAGACAAGCCTGTTGCTATGCCTCAGCTTGAGTAGCCTATTTCTGGCCACTCGCTTTGCCGCTGCACAAACCCTCGTAGCCGACATCAACCCATTGGCCCGAGGATCCAATCCACATTTCATTCGTACTGCTCCCGGAGGTGTAGTTTTTTTGGCCAATAGCGCGGATTATGGGCTGGAACTATTTTACAGCGATGGCACTGCGGCGGGGACCAAACTGATCCTTGATGCTGCAAAAGGCACGACCAGCGGCAATTACCTTTCCCTGGAAGTGATCAACGAACGGGCTTATTTTCTCACACATCAAGGCACGACGGTAACCTTGTGGCGGTACAATCTTTTAAATGGCCAATTACAAGCCCTGAAAGATTTTACGGGCATAAATGATGCTAATTTGGGCAATCATGGTTTATTTACCCGTGCGGGAAGCGAAATTTTCTTTTGGATTAAAGTGAACAATGGGGGCGAGTTGTGGAAAATTCGCGCCAATTCCACCCAGGTCGATTTGGTGACCAGCTTGCCCGAGTTGTTACAGCCGATTGAGATGGGGAGTGTGGACAATACCCTGGTTTTCAGTAGTCGTCACTTTACGGGAACAGTACAGTTGTGGAGCAGCAAAGGCACCAATGCCAGTACCCAATTGCTCCAGGAATTTACAGGCAGCAACCCGATGGCTTCAGGCATGCGTTTGTACAAAGGAAAACTGCTGTTTATTGCTCGCGAAGGCGTTTATGGGCAGGAGATTTGGTCTACCGATGGCAACACGGCCAGTATATACCTGGATGTGTTGCCCGGATCAACGAGTAGCGCAGCACAACACCTGACGGTGAACGACCAGACGCTTTTTTTTGTAGCCCATACCACCAACGGTGGCGCAGAGGTGTGGCGCAGCGATGGCACAACCAACGGCACCCGCCCAACGGGTAATTACTTTTCCAGTGAACAAAGTAGTAGCCAATTCCGCTCGGTACAGGCTTTTGATCGAGGGGTTTTTACCCTTGTGTACAACGATAGTATCCGCTCCGACGAACTTTGGTATTTTGATGTGTTTGGCTCGCGTCAGCTCAAGGTCAAAACATTGTCTGAGCCTGGCTACCTTGACGGAAAATTCCTGCAAGGGCTCGTTTCCGCCAATGTATTTTATTTCATGGCCAGAGACGCTCAGCGGGGAACGGAATTGTGGGCGATCCGCAATACGGCACAAACGGCACCCCGATTGCTCAAAGATATTTATCCCGGTAAAGGTTCACCTGGCATTCGCAGCATGGCAGCTGCAAGTGGACGGCTGTTTTTTAACGCTGAAAATGAGCAGCAGGGCCAAGAGCTATGGATGAGCAATGGCACTGATAAAACCAATCTGGTTAAGGTGTTGAACAGCACCAATGGCGACTCGAACCCAGGCAACTTTTTTGTACACCAAGGCTACCTCATTTTCAACGCCACCCAACCTGCTACAGGACATGAACTATGGGTAAGCAAAGGACTTCCTTTTAGTACAGTGCTGCTTGCTGACCTCAATCCTGGCCAGGGCAGTAGCTTCCCAACCGGCTTCCTTCCCCTGAAAGACCTCAACTTTACTTTTGCGGCTACCAGTGAATCGGCTGGCCGGGAGTTGTGGCGCAGCATGGTATTTAACGAAAAAGGGGTTTTGGTCAAAGACGTAAACCCTGGAAATTTGTCAGGAGTGGTTTCAGTCAAAATGGGCAAACTCAAAGACAAGGTGCTTTTTGGTGGTCAAACCCCTGAACAAGGTAGTGAACTCTGGATCAGCGACGGCACCGGTGCCGGAACCAAACTATTGAAAGACATTTGGCCAGGCGCAGCATCTTCTCAGCCTATTTTTTTTGGTGAAGCAGGTACCTTTGGCGATAGCATCCTCATTTTTAAAGCGGACAATGGCAGTTCTGGGATAGAATTCTGGCGTACGAATGGTACGGCGGCCGGGACTTACCTGTTGGCTGATCTGAATCCAGGAACACTGGGTTCGGGCTATTTTCAAAACATCACCCGCGTTGGTAGGTATGCCTATTTCAGCATCATCGACAACAACTTCAACATCCAAACCTGGCGTACCAATGGCACAAGCGTTGAGCTGGTCCATAATGGATACAGCGATCAAGTCGTGGGCTACAAAGGAAAAGTTTTGTTCAACGGATATGCTCAACTCAGTGGCCAGGAGCTGTGGAGCTACGATACCCTAACCAAAGTGAGTAGCCTGGTGCTAGACATCAACCCTGGTGTGAACTCTTCCAATCCTACCGATTTAAGGGTTTTTAATAACCTGGTGTATTTCAGCGCTGACGATGGGGCTTCTGGAAGAGAGTTGTGGAAAACCGATGGCACGAAGGTTGGAACCAGCTTGGTACAGGACATCAATCCCGGTTTTGCAGGCAGTAATCCACAGGAATTGCTGGTAAATGGTTCATTTTTGTTCTTTAACGCTACCGAACCTAACACGGGGCGGGAGCTGTGGTATTTATCCTCCAGTTCGGGCACAGCCAATTTGTTTTTTGACTTGAATCAGGGTAAAGCTTCCTCCAATCCCAGCGAATTAACGATGTTCCACGATGAATTGTACTTCCGTGCCGACAATGGCAAGATCGGGCAAGAGCTTTGGAAAACGGCCATGCCGGATGTGGCTACGTTTGATGAGCCAACGGCAGATTTGGCGCAGGTAGCCTCACCACAACTGGTTATAGGTGATGTGCCCAAATTGACCCTTTACCCCAACCCAAGTACAGATTATTTGCAGGTGCAGTTGCCGCTGGATAATCTGAACCTGGAGGTGTACGATGGCTT
This sequence comes from Saprospiraceae bacterium, assembly GCA_027486765.1. GTDB lineage: Bacteria > Bacteroidota > Bacteroidia > Chitinophagales > Saprospiraceae > Haliscomenobacter. Next base: position 11,468 of record JAIXOO010000379.1, on the reverse strand, counting down.
GGGGCGGCGAGTTTTACCAACTGTTTCGTTTAGCCAAAGCACTGAAGTGACCCTGAGAACTTTGCTACCAGGACAGTATTACCTGAAAGTGTATGATGCGCAACAAAAGGTGGTGGCTAGTCAGGCTTTTCAGAAAAACCAATAAAGGTTGATTTTGAACGAACGAATACATAATGTGCGACTTCTCCGAAGTCGTAAAACCTTTATATGATCATTTTCTACAAATGTGTGACCTCGCCGAGGTCAGGATCGACTTCGGAGAAGTCGCGCATTTGTAGTGATAGGTAGTTTTAGATGTTTTTACGACTTCGGAGAAGTCGCACATTATTCATCCTTCAATCCCAAAACCATGCGTACATTCTTATTCCTCAGTATTTGTATTCTACATTGTTTTCCTGCATTTTCCCAATCGGGCAATAGCTTTCAAGCGGGCCAACTCATGTTACAAAACGGCGAAACGAAAGCTGGTCTCATCGCTGCCCAATTTCAAAACAACAAAGCTTTGCGCTTTAAAAGCTCGGAAAACGCATCAGAAACCTCCTTTGAACTGAACCAGATCAAAGAAGTGCGGATTGGCGAGCAGGAGCGCTACGTGCCCTACTGTCCTGAAAGTGCAAGCTGCCAATGGCTGACAACACTATTGGAATGTAAGGTTAATTTGTACCGCAGTGCTGGCGAAGCAAGTTTGTATTACCTGGAAGAGGAAGGTGTTTTTTATGCCATTAAATTGACAACCTTATCTGGTGTAGTGACTGCCCTGCAAAACAAGTGCGCCGGCTTTAAAGCGCAGAACAAGCAGTACCGCTTCACCTCCAGCTCTTTGATCGAGATGAGTGAAGATTATTGCCAGTGTAAGTATCCTGGCCAAAGCAGACCTAGCACCGCTCCAAAAACCTACAAGGAGAAAACGGCCCAGCTTTATTTGGGCTTGCAGTTAGGATTGAATCAGGGTTCAACGGGAATGGAAGAAAACCTTTTTGCCGAGCGGTATTTTAAAGGAGGAGGTTTTCGCGATCAATTGGGGCTCAGTTTTGGTATCCCTGTCGAACTGCAAGTGGGCAAACATTTAGCCATTCAAACGGGCTTGCATTTGTTTCAACGCAGTACGCTCCGAGATTCGGTGAACATCAATTTTACTTATGCAGAGTATTTTAATCGAATCAAATTTTCATTGACGTATCTGGATATTCCGCTACTGGTGCAGTATCGTTTTGGGACTGAAAAATTGCAACCTTTTGTACAAGTGGGGGCACAAATTGGAGTGCCGCTTTCGCGCAAGTTTAGCCATACGCCTTATGATTCAAGTCTGGATTATGAGACACCGTTTCACGTTTTTCAGGCGATGGGTACTGGTTTCAGGGCTGGGATTGGGGTGAATAAGTCCTTGAATTCCAGAATGAAATTACAGGTAATGGGGCAGTACATTCGCTATTCTACATTTTTTGAACATACCATACCTGCGTTTATAGATGGAGACCAGATTGACTCTTCGGTGTTTCAAATCTCGGGGGGATTGATGTGGAGGATGAATAAGGGAAAGTACTGAATATTTTTTCAATGTATTTCGTTTTCATTCCTAATAGCCTTTAAAACCATGGATTTTGATTATGGTTTGATTTTTATAACTTTGCTCCATGAACAAGACCGAAAGCATCGAAGACTTTTACCGCAACAAACTTCAATGGATGCCCGACAACCTTAAAAAAGGTTTAGGGCATTTCAATGTCTTCAAGCTGGACGACTTTAATGGCCCACAAGCCAAACCCATGCCTTACAACCGGAGGGATTTTTTCAAAATCAGTTTCATCCTGGGTGAAAACCGCGCCCACTACGCCGATAAAGTGGTTGAAACGAATGGCCCCACCCTGCTTTTTGCCAATCCACAGATTCCTTACAATTGGGAGCCGCTGCAAAGCACCTACTCAGGGCACTTTTGCATTTTCACTGAGTCATTTTTTACCAACTTTGGCAACATCAAGGACTATCCCGTTTTTCAACCCGGAGGTACGCCCTTGTTCCAATTAACTGAAGACCAAATTGAGCCAATCCGCCTGATTTTCCTGCAAATGCACGAAGAAATGGCTTCCGATTTTCAATACAAATACGATGTGATGCGTACTTTGGTGCTGCAATTGGTGCACCTGGCGCTTAAGTTACAACCCGCGCAAATTTCGGTGTATGAAGCCTCCAATGCGTCGACGCGTATCTCTTCCATGTTTACTGAATTGCTGGAACGGCAGTTCCCCATTGAATCCAATGGACAACAAATTGCCTTCCGCTCGCCCAATGATTTTGCTACACAATTGGCCGTACACGTCAATCACCTTAACCGGGCACTCAAAGAAACTACCGGCAAAACCACTTCCCAAATCATTGCCGAGCGAGTGGTACAAGAAGCCAAAATGTTGCTGATGCATACCAACTGGAACATTGGCGAAATCGCCTGGAGCCTGGGTTTTGAGGAGCCACCCCATTTCATCAATTTTTTCAAAAAACAGGTAGAGCTTACGCCTAAAACTTTCCGAGAATCGTCCAATTAATTCTCTGTTGTTTGATTTTTGCAGTTATTGGTTTGATTTCAGCATTTACAGAGGTATCAGAAGCCCTTAGTTTTGTGGTATCATTTTAAACAACTCAAACAATGATATCCAATTCAAAAATTGCGCTGATCACGGGCGGTAGCCGTGGACTCGGCAAGGAGATGGCTTTGCGTATTGCTCAAAAAGGCCTCGACGTCATCTTAACTTACAACAGCAAACAGGACGAAGCTCTGGCCGTAGTGCAAGAAATTGAAGCGCTGGGCCAAAAAGCTGCGGCGCTGCAACTAAATGTAGGGCAGACGAAAGGTTTGGCTGCATTTTTTGGCCAGGTAGAAACCCTCCTAGAAACCCATTTCAATGCGGATAAAATTGACTTTTTGGTGAACAACGCGGGCATCGGCATCCATGCTTCCTTTGCGGAAACCACTGAGGAGCAGTTTGATGAACTGTTGAATATCCATTTTAAAGGTAGCTTCTTCCTGGCACAAAAGGCTTTGCCCTTGATGAATGAAGGCGGTGGAATCATCAACATTTCTACGGGATTGACACGTTTCTCTTTCCCAGGGTATGCCGCCTACGGCTCGATGAAAGGCGCAATAGAAACCTTGACTAAATACCAGGCGAAAGAACTAGGCTCAAAAGGCATTAGGGTCAATGTAGTTGCTCCAGGAGCCATTGAAACTGATTTTGGTGGAGGAGCGGTGCGGGACAATGCCGCTTTGAACGCTCAGGTCGCTTCAATGACGGCACTTGGCCGGGTAGGTTTGCCAGAAGACATTGGTGGAGTTGTCGCTTTCCTGTGCACGGAAGATGCGCGTTGGATCAATGCGCAGCGGATTGAGTTGTCGGGAGGGATGATGTTGTAAGGTCCTTTACGAGTTACGAGTTCCGAATACATGACTTACGAGTTTTGAAGTGGGCTACCGCAGAAAATTTGACATAGCCTTGGTCTAAGCCGCTGCGGTAGCCCACTTCAAAACTCGTAAGTCATGTATTCGGAACTCGTAACTCAAAAAAAACAACCAATTACTTGATAATCAAATTATATAAAGTCAACTACACCTTCGTCGGATCAGGATGCACCCACGGCTTCCGGTACGGCCGCTGCAACAATGTGGTAGCTTCTTTATCCCCCACCACAACCCGCTTTTTGGGATCGTAGGTCAGTTTTCGCCCAGTTTCCATCGCAATATTGGCCAGGATACAAGATGCTGTAGAAATATGCCCTTCTTCAATGTCCGCTACAGGGCGGCTTTTTTTGTCGATGGCTTCCAGGAAATTGAGCATGTGCAGGCGGGTAGCAGGAGCAGCATTCAATTCGATGCGCTCTTCGGTCAGATCTTCCGGGTATTTTTCCTTTTCGTACACCACATCTTTGCGGATTTTTTCTTTGCCATCACCTACCGGAATGAAGTCATAACGCATGGTACTGGCGATCAGCGTGCCTTTTTCCCCATAAAGCGTGAATGACCAGGGGTAGTCGGGATTGGGTGGTGTGCCCCAGCTGCGGTGTTGCCAAACGCAGTCGAGTTCATCAAATTTGAAAATGGCGGTTTGGGTATCGGGGATGTTGGATTTGCCCTCTTTTTGTACCAGAATTCCACCGCTGGATTCAACGGAGTTTGGCCAGCCTAGTTTGAGCATCCAGCGCACGGTGTCCAGCATATGCACACACATATCGCCCATGATGCCATTGCCGTATTCCTTGAAGGTACGCCACCAGCGGATGTGGGGTAGGCCGTCATACGGGCGCATTGGCGCGGGGCCGGTCCACATTTCGTAATCCAAGAAGTCGGGCACAGGTTGTACGGGTGGATTTCCGTTGTTGCGCATGTGGAAATAGCAGCACATTTCTACGTGGGATACCTTGCCGAGCAGGCCAGCGTCGACAATGTTGGTTTTGGCATCGATCAGGTGGGGCGTACTTTTGCGTTGGGTACCCACTTGCACTACCTTGTTGTATTTCCGAGCAGCGGCCAGCATGGCTTCCCCTTCAATAACATCTACACTGATCGGTTTTTGTACGTATACATTCACCCCAGCTTTTACCGCCTCGATGGTTTGGAGGGCATGCCAATGGTCGGGGGTGCCAATGAGCACGATGTCGAGCTGGTTTTCAGCCAGCAACTTCCGATAATCGTTGTACAATTTGGGGACTTTGCCCGATTTTTGGCGTTGGCTCACCAGTTGCCCGGCGGCGTTTAGCATATTTTTATCCACGTCACAAAGGGCGATTACCTCTACGGGTACGACCTGAATCAGGCGGAATAAATCACTTTTTCCGTACCAACCCGTGCCAATCAAGGCGACCCGTAGCGGGGCGAGGGGATTGATCAGGTCGATGCCATATAAGCCCAGCGTGTTGAGCGCTAAGGCAGCAGTAGCACCTTTTAAAAAACGGCGGCGATTGATGTTGAAACTTTCCATGTAGGTGTAGGATTGAAACCAGAAATGAATTGCGATCAATTGTCTGGACAAAGTAGGAAAAATTCTGGCGATAAGAAAGAAGGGGCGGATGAAAATGGAGGGTTTAAAACTCGGGTGGTGGTTTAGTTGGGATTTTACCCACGATTGAACATCATTAGAATGCGCAGCTCGGCTTCAGTCTTCGTAATACCAGTGTAATTGTCTTGAACAAAAGGGGTTAAGTATTCCATTTGTCAATCCAGGCAATAATTTCATCCACTTTTTCTCCTAAGTCTAGAGTCGAAAATGCATCTTTTTCAATAAAATGTATAATTTCTTTTGAAAATACATTCTTATTTTCTTCATATTTTATGGACTTGCTGGAAGTATTGGCCTTTTTAATAGAGTCCTCAATTTTTTCCTGAGGTGAGTACTCGAATGGAATTTCTACCCCGTTTTTTTTCCTTAACCATTGTTTGATGGTTGATTCTGATAAATAGTTTTCAATTTCTCGACCTTTGGTGATCCAGCATTTGTTATCCCCAATTTCTTTTTTAATCCTTTCCTTGGTCGCGTTTAACTTATCACTGATCTTTTTACCATCTTTATCGATGACTACGTATGCATTCCGATTGATCTTTAGCAGAGGAATGAGATTCCTATCAATTAACTCTAGTGAATAGGATAAATTTGAGAGCAGCCGACCTCCGTAAAATAAAATTGAATAATGGAGACCTTCTTCCAAATCAGGCCTTTTCAAACTAAGCCATTGGTTAATGAAAACCCTGTCACTTGGGCCTTCTACCCAAATAATTCCATTTGCTTGAAGAATATCACTATTTTTGTAGCCCAGATCATCCAGAATATCATGGTTCTTCTTCGAGCTATCGATGTTTGTTACACTGGACTTTTTACCGTCATGAGTAACGTGATACACAGAAATATCTTCATCGTAATCGAGAAATACATTGGAGTGGGTGGTGATAAAGTATGTATTGTCAGTGCGTTTAAGGAGGTCCAGAAATTTTCGTTGTAATTCTGGGTGCAAGTGTATTTCAGGCTCTTCTATGCAAAAGATTGTATCCGTGTATATTTCCAACGCACAGCACAAAATAATGAGTTGATGGATTCCTGTACCTAGGTGCGACAATGGGAGCCTTGCTTCGTTTATCTCAACTATTATTTTATCTTTTGTATTGGGGATTTCTATTTTCAGTTCATCATTTTTTAAGAGCTCGCGAACAAATTCCTGTACATTATCAAATTTTATTCGATCTGCTTCATGCCCGATGTCTGGGTTCTGCATTTTGAACATTAGGTGGATAATGTCATTTCCATTGAAATCTAATGGGGTTGCCTCATCTGCATGATTAGTTTCAATGATTTGCCTGAATTGAGGAATGTATTCTATCTTAGTCAATGGTTTGAAAAAATTGTTTCCTTTTCGTACTATTGCATCTTTAATCGATAATATTTCACTTTTTGACAACAAATCTTGATGTTTAAACGATACTAATTCACTATTTGTGTGACTTGCAAACAATGAACTATTAAAAATGGATTCAAAACGTTCTAAAGGTACTTCAATTGTGATTTGCGTATGTTTTATGTCTGCTTTCTCAATAAGATCTTCAGAACTAAAAATAAAAGTTATAGATGGACTTTTTCCATTTCTTCTAAATTCATCATTTAGGGGATAAGATCTTTTTTTGGTTTTGAGTGCTACTTCTTGAGCCTTTTTTAGAAAGCGAAGCACATTTGATTTTCCCGAGTTGTTCTTACCAATGAAAATGTTGATTTTTTTAATCGAATCTATAAAAACTCCATTTTCATCAAAGCTTCTATAATTTTTTATCCCAAATCCTTTCAGTTCCATTACTTAAAATTAATAGTTTTGATTTTAAGAATTAGGTATTCTACCCCACTCCAAACCCTAACACCACCCTCACCGAAGGTGGCTGAAAACCCAAAACAATTTCCTCTTTCGCAATCCCCGCCTCCATTAATTGTTCAGCTACATTTATGTCTGTGCCGTCATGCTGAATCCAAATCTTGCTATCGGCTGATAAATCAATGTGTAAAAAACAACCGTAATATCTTCGGCCATCTTTCCAGGTGTTGTTGAACAGGAGGTAGTGCCCCCCTGGCTCATCGATAATTTTGATGGTGGCATCTGCTTGCTCGTTTGAATCAACCTTGGCCAAACGCGCTACTAGTTCGAGTACTGTTATCTGAGGATTAATCATTGCTAGCATCTTCAGAAGAAAGCCCCTCTTGTTCTAGTAACAAGGCCTCTCTAACCGTGTCAATAAACTCGGATTCTACGTGCAGAATATCAATGATAATGTTGTAATCAAAGCCCTTGAGCAGCATTTCTCGCGTAAGCTGTAGGAGCATTTCTTTTTGGCCCTCTTCTCGCCCTAGTTCAATTCCTTTTGCAACCCCTTTTTCAACAATCATATCGTAAGTACTCATGGCATTTTTGTTTATGGCTATTGGCAAAGCTTTGATGAATGTTTGCACTTTTTCTTCTGCAATATCGGCATTTCTGAAAAAATATGCAAGAATGGAAATTTGAAAATCAGAATACTGATCATCCTCTATATGAACGAAGATCAGATCGGGATTCTTGAGCACAAACTCTGGCTCCCAAATGTGCTTCATCATCAGTAGCGTGTTGATCAGCAGCCCTTTGTTTAGTTCCAAAATCTGTTCATCACTTAAGGTTTGTACATCAGTTAAAAAGTAATCAAAATTGGGGCAAAATGGGCGAAAACTGGCTGGCAGTTTTTTATCAAAGTAAGCATACAAATCGCGTTTTATCCATTTTTCCTTTCCCTGATACAACACAATGGGGATAATGGGAGTCAGGGCTTTTTTGTTTTTAAGTTGATCTTCCCAGGTATCCAACATGTAACGAAGTAGTTGAAAGTGAGGATGCGGTACAACATCGCTTTTATGCTCAAGGATAAAAGTTAAAAAAGCCTGCTTCTTAAGCCCAACAATTGGGCATTGATACACCACATCCGAAAAATACTCCTTCAACTGCGGAGAAACGAATGACCCATTGATTCGTTCCAAAGCACCTAAATTCAGATTGTGCTGAATATCCTTGGGCAACATTTGTTGTAGATATTCCAATGCAATATCCAGGCGCCCGAAGGTGGCTTTAAAAAATTCGTCGTGCGGTTTTGAGGGTTTTTTAGGCATCGTGGAAAATTTTCCACTAAGATAAAGTAATTGTGTTTTGTTTTTTATTTTAAAACTAAAAAATTAAAATATTTGGTGGATGTAAACCTATTTTAATACAAGCCTTTTACGTGTAAGTTGATTTTAGGACGAGACAAAATTCCCAAAAATTCTCTTTCATTCTCCGTGATAACCCATGACATCTTCAGACATTAACTACTATAACAAATAAAACCCCACTCAACCCCCAAGCACTTGTAAACAATGACCAGAAAAAAAGTACTTTGAATAATCACAATTAAAAACTTATTCCTACTTTCAGTCACAATAAATTATCAAATACCACAATTATGGCCCACGAAAAATGCAAACTAAGCGAAGATGAATTAATCATCGGCTTACAGGCACGCTCAGAAGAAGCCTTTGAATGCCTTTACATTCAATGCTTTCATGTATGTAAACATTTCATCCTAATGAATGGCGGAACGGAAGACGAAGCAAAAGATTTTTTCCAGGAGGCCATTATGGTTTTATTGGATGAAGCAAAGTTCAACAAATTTTTAGCCGACAAAAAAGCCAAAGTTTCCACGTTTTTGATCACCATTTTTAGGTACAAGTGGTTCAATCACAGGCGTGCGGGAAAAAAAATCAGAATATTGGATATAGAAGATACCCTAAAAGACCATGCCTCAGAAGAGCTGGTTCCTATACTAGAAGAACCCATTATCGACCACGTAAAAATTTACAAAGAATGTATGAAGACCATTGGAGAAATCTGCCAAAAAGTAATTTTGATGACTTACATCGAGCGCAAAAGCGACCAGGAAATTGCTAAGGTTTTTGGCTGGGAGCTGGGCTATGTGAGAGTACGTAGGTTTAGATGCATGCAGGACCTTAGAATTTGTGCCAATAACCCATTACTATAAATTTATAATAAAATGGACCATCAATTAACCCAAGAAGAATATTTGCTCATTGAGGCTTACCTATTAGGCAATTTAGATGATGAAGCCTTGGCTTCCTTTGAAATACGGTTGCAAAACGAAGCTTGGCTGCAAGCGGAAGTCCAAGCTTTTCAAGAACTTTACGCGGGAGTCCAACAATTCCATACCCAACAAGTGCTGACCAGTCTTTCCGCCAAATTAGAAGCAGAAGGTTTTTTCTTAGACGAGCAAAGCATTGAACAATACCATTTAGGAACACTTTCTCCTGAGCTTATTCCCATTTTTGAAAAAAGGCGTGCGGAAGACCCGACTTTTGCCCGACAGATTGAGGAGTTTGAAGCCTTGATCAAAGGGCTGCAAGGATTTCAGGAGGAAAGCGAGATCAGGTCAATTTTGGCCAACGTCGAAGCAAATTTTGAAGAGGAAGTAGTGTTTGAAGAAGAAATTGACTCTAATCCTACGACTGTGCTGTCGCCCCCTGAGCCGCGTATAAAGCCCCTGAAATTGATGTACCGTCTCGCAGCCGCCAGCATTATCCTGGCCATGGGCTATGGCCTTTGGTCGCTTCTTCACAATCCATCCGTGGACATTGGAATCTTTGCCCAAAACATAAGCCTGCCGGAAGGAGCGTTATTGGATGGTGTTCAAAAATCCCTTTTAGAGATGGGTGGGCCAGGTGAAGAGGACATGGTCTATCAGGCAGTCGCGCTTGACGATGCACTGGAATACTACAAGAAAGGGTCGTTCGACACCGCTTATCAGGACTTGAAAAGTTATGTAGCTGAATTTCCCAAGGACAACACTGGCCAATTTTACCTTGGCATCGCCAGTTTGCACAAAGGTGATTATCAAAGGGCTGAAAAAGCATTTCAACTGCTCATGCAGCGACCCAAATCGAAGTTTTTTGAAAGCACCAAATGGTTTTTAGCCGTCACCGAGCTCAAGACAAATCCTGAGCAAGGCAAACAACGCATTAAAGCCATTGCCAATGACGAAGCATCTCTTTACCATAAAAGAGCTCAAAAACTAGTGAGGCGGTATCGTTTAAAATAGGACCTCACTCCACCACCCGAAACGCCGTCCGCCGATTCAACTGGTGCTCATCCTCGCTACAGGTTGCGCAAGCACAAGTCGCTTCGGGCACCCCTTCGCCATACCCACGAGCTTCCAGCCGTTGGGCCTCAATACCTTTACTGATGAGGTAATCGACGGCAGATTGCGCCCGTTTTTGCGACAAGGTTTCGTTGTAGGGAACGGTGCCCCGGCAGTCCGTATGTGAAGACAATTGAATCTTGACTTTGGGATTCAATTTTAAGGTTTCGGCCAGTTTATCCAAGGTTGGTTGGGCATCGGCACGGATGTCCCATTTGTCCAGGTCATAGTAGATGTTTTCCAGGCGGATCTCTTTATCCAGGTAGATTTTGTCCAGGATGATCTCGATTTCAAATATTTGCTCGGGATTTGCGGGGTCTTTGGCGATGCCTTTGGTCGAGAATTTCGCTGAGTTGTTGAGGTAACCCTGGTGCGAGGCCAGGAAGTTGTAATCCAGGTTTTCGGAGAGCTCGATGCGGAAATGGCCTTCCGCATCTACGGTCACGGTTTCCGTTTTATTGCCAATTTTGATGTCTACTTTCGATTCAGGCAGGGGTTTGCGGCCAAGCACTTTGCTGTTGGGATTGTTGGCATCCTGAAAGATTTTTTCCAGTACAAAACCATCCAAAATCAGCCTGGCTTTGGGCTCTTCTTTAGGCCGTTCAGCCACTGGTGGGGGAGGAGGAGGGGGCACATAACGCCGCTCAAAAGTGTAGATGTCGTCATTGCCTTGCCCGTCGTTGCGGTTTGAGGCCAAATAGCCGATGCTGGTGACACCCGAGTCACGTTTGGACTGGTAGTCTACCAAAAAGCCAAAATCGTCGCCCATGGAGTTGATGGGGGGCTTGAGGTTGAATACGGGTGCCCAATCCCCATTTTTGAGGCGATAGGTTTTGAAAATATCCAGTCCACCCATACCTGGATGGGTGTCTGAAGAGAAGTACAAGGTATCGTGATCCATGCTGGGGAACATCTCATTGCCCAAGGTATTCACTGAGCGGGGCAGGAGTTTGGGTTCGGTCCATTCGCTGCCGACCCGCTCACTCATCCAAATGTCGTGCCCACCCCAGCCATCGGGGTGATTGGCGGAAAAATAGAGCTGTTTGCCATTGGGCGACAAACAGGGTTGCCCATAGTTCACCCCTGCCGTTTGGAAGCTCAAGGGCTCGGGGGCAATCCAGGAAGTCCCATCAAACACACTGTACATGATTTTGCAAAACTGGTCTTCCTTTTTGGTACCGGTGCAGCGGGTGAAAAACACTTCCGTAAAACTGGCATTAAAGGTAGCGGTGCCTTC
>JAIXOO010000326.1 GCA_027486765.1 Saprospiraceae bacterium | reverse complement strand
TCCCTTTCTACTGAACAAAGCGTTAACTTTACTGATTCATTTGTAAAAAAGTTTACCCAGCTATGGAATTTGGGAAACTCCCTGACATCAGCAAAGTCAATTTTAGTTTGCCGGAGGATGCCTCTGGCACTGCTGAAACGCTGCGAAAGTACAACAAGTCTGAAAAATTCCACTTCTACATTGGCTGCACCGGTTGGTCGATGAAAGAATGGGTGGGCACTTATTATCCGGCGGGTACCAGGCCGGAAGGTTTTTTGCGGGCCTACGGCAAACAATTCAATACCATTGAGCTGAATACCACCCATTACCGCATTCCCAGCCCGGAGCAAATCCAGAACTGGAAAAAAGATACCCCTGCTGATTTTCGTTTTTGCCCAAAAATCCCTCAAATTTTGAGTCATAGCCGGGATTTGGGCATCAGCAATCCACTTTTCCTCAATTTTTGTGAAGTCACAGCACAATTGGAGGAAAAGCTGGGGGCTTGCTTTTTACAACTTCCGCCCCATTTTGGGCTACAGCAAGCTGGAATTCTGGAGCGCTTTGTAGAACGTTGGCCCAAAGAACTCCCGCTGAATGTGGAAATGCGGCACGAATCCTGGTTTGAAGGCCCTGCCGATGAACGGGAAAAGGCCTTCGGCATGCTGGCCAAAGCGGGCATCGGCACCGTGCTCACCGATGTAGCCGGGCGGCGCGATGTGTTGCACATGCACCTGACTTCCTCCGTAGCCATGATCCGTTTTGTGGGCAACGCCCTCCATCCGAGCGATTACAGCCGCATTCAGGACTGGATTCCCCGTTTGCGCAGCTGGCATGGGGCTGGTTTGCAGGAGGTGTATTTTTTTACCCACGAACCTGACAATCTTTTGGCCCCCGAATTGGCGGCCTATTTACATCAATCCCTGTTGCCCTTTCCTGAAATTGTGGCCCGTGGGCCAGAAAAAATCACGACGGATGCTGCTGGTCAAATGAGCCTATTCTGATGAAAGCACTGGAACTGAATAGCGACTTCAAAATTGCACTCGACCTGATCGAAAAAGAGGGCAAAAACCTGTTCATCACCGGCCGGGCGGGCACGGGTAAGTCCACCTTGTTGCAACTGTTTCGCAATGCTACCCGCAAAAAAGTGGTGGTCCTGGCACCCACCGGAGTCGCTGCGCTCAATGTACGCGGGCAAACCATCCATTCGTTTTTTGGTTTTCCACCGCGTTTGATTTCTCCACGCGAAATCAGCAAACGCAAAGATCGACGGCTTTACCGGAATATGGATGTCCTGGTCATCGATGAAATTTCGATGGTGCGGGCGGATATGTTGGACAACATTGATTTTTTTCTGCGCCTCAATCGAGATAGTCCGCTGCCTTTTGGTGGGGTACAAGTGGTCTTTTTTGGCGACATGTTCCAGTTGCCCCCCGTGGTGGCTACCGACTTTGAGTTGGAGGTTTTTAGCACTACCTACGAGTCCGCTTTTTTCTTTTCGGCTCAAATCTTTCGACAGGGATTCGAATTGGAAATGCTGGAATTGCGCAAAGTATACCGCCAGGAAAATCGCCATTTTTTGCGCCTGCTCGACGCCATTCGCCTCAATCACGCCGATCAGGACGACCTGGATGAATTGAATGAGCGCTATGAGCCCGACTTTGACTCCGAAGAGCTCTACATTACCCTCTGTGCCCGCAACGCCACCGCCGAGCGCATCAACCAGCAGGAACTCAGCAAAATTGATGAACCCGAGCGCAAATACCTGGCTTCGGTCACCGGAGAATTTAACCCAACCCAATTCCCCGCTGATGCTGCACTGACCTTGAAGTTGGGTGCCCAGGTCATGTTGTTGAAAAACGACCCTGAACGCCGTTACGTGAATGGCACCATCGGCAAAATTGTGGCGCTGGAGCAGGAATCTCTGAAGATTTTGATTGAAGAAAATGGCCTTGAATGGAAAGAAATTGAGGTGACGCCAGTGATCTGGGAGATCATTCGGTACAAAAGTGACCCGGCGAATACGGAGGAAATTCAGTCCGAAGTGATAGGAACTTTCACCCAATTCCCCTTACGTTTGGCCTGGGCGGTGACCATCCACAAAGCACAGGGCAAAACCTTCGATCGGGTCATCATCGACCTGGGTACGGGAGCGTTTGAACACGGGCAAACCTACGTGGCGCTCAGCCGCTGCCGCACCCTGGAAGGCATTGTGTTGCGGCAACGCATCCGGCCGCAGGACATGTTAACTGATCTGCGGATTTTGGAGTTTTATCAGATTATGCAGGGAAGGTGATGATGTGCTGATATTTAATAGTTGTTATAACCCCGGATGCCTGAAAAAATCCGTTCAATAAACCGGCGTTCTTCGGTGATGATGCGAGCCTCGCCGTACAATTCCTCTTCAGTGTCTACTACTTTCCCCGCCGTGGTGATCATTTTATTGGGAAAAATTACTTCAACCGCTACTTCCGACTTTTCGCCGTCATCGCGGGGGGACAAGGCTTTCCAGGCAACTTCACCTTCGAGTACACCAAACTCTTGAAAATCCAGGCTTTCCAGACGCACAATTACCTTCTGTTTGACTTTAACCCGCCCCGAACGATTGAAGGGAATGAACATTTTGCCGACAATCTCTTTGTTCTTGTTCGGCAGGATGACCATCAATTGTTCATCCTTGTATACGAAGCTATTTTCGGCCACATTCCGACCTACAATTTGCACCAGACCACTGCGCGGAGCTTCGATGATGTAGCGCTGTTTCCAGGTATTGACCCCCTCTCGTAAGCGTGTAAACGATTCTCTCAATACGTCCGAAGCAAAATTGGTTTCATTGTCAGCACCACTTTCCAGGCTCCGCACCTTGATGCGCAAAGCGGTAAGTTCAGATTCCCGATCGCGGATCTCTGTTTCGGTCCGAATCAATTCTTTATTCAATTCCATGATGCGCCGATGCACCCGGTTGACATCTTCTTGGGAGGCTTGATCAACAGATACAAGGTGTTCTTTATTCTTACGTTCTTGTTCAGCCTCGGCAATTTGTTCCTGAATCTGTCGCCGCATTTCCTTTTGGTAGTCCATGCTCCGATCTAAACGGCTGATCCGGCTTTGGGAAGAACGCAAATCCGAACTGGAGAGATTTTTGTACATTTCAGAATTGTACTTGAGTTGTACATCCTGAAAATCAAATAGATCCGCTTGCAATTCTCCCAACACCAAATTGCTGGGAACTTTAAATTTCAATAAGTCTTCATCCCGCAAACTAGACAAAGCAAAGATGTAATCATCCAAGGTCAAGACATGTTCAAAATTGGCAGTACTGCGAAAAGCAATCAGCGCCTCGCCAGAATCTACCCGGGTATTGTTTTCTACTACAACTACATCAATTCGATTGGCATTGGGAGCTGTAATCCGGATAGGTGGATCTTTGGAGACCAAACGAATATCAGCCTCCACTATATCAGGATATTTTACCAAAAAAGACAACCACATCAATACCACAAACAAGGCTAAGGCGCTCAAGCTCCCCCAACGCACCATCCAGGAAGGGGGTGTCCCCAGAATTTCCTGAACTTCTTCACTGCGGATTTCAATGTCTTCTAATTCTTTCATTTTATTGGTTTAGGAGGTTGAGGAAGGTTGAGGGAGGTTGAGGCTACCGCAAGCTATTTTGACAATGTCCTTGTCAAAGTCCCTGCGGTAGCCTCAACCTCCCTCAACCTTCCTCAACCTTCTCAACTACTCACGAACCGAGTTCCAACTGATTTTTCACCAACTGATAATAAGCTCCCCGCAGGTAGGTCAACTCCGAGTGAGTGCCTTGTTCCACGATTTCTCCATCTTCAATCACGATGATGTTGTCGGCGTTCATCACTGTACTGAGGCGATGCGCCACGATGATCAGGGTTTTGCGGCGGAAATACTCGTCCAGGTTTTCCATGATCACCATTTCGTTGAACACGTCGAGGGCGGTGGTGGCCTCATCGAAGAACAGGTATTCCGGGTTTTTGTACACCGCGCGGGCAATATACAAACGTTGTTTTTGCCCTTGGCTCAAACCCAAGCCCTCGGAGCCAATTTTGGTATTGTAACCCATCGGCAAAGCCTCGATGAAGCTTTGGATGTTGGCCACTTTTACGGCACGAAGCAGCTTTTCCTTGTTGATGATTTCGTCACCGAGGGCCACGTTGCGTGCAATGGTGTCGTTAAAAATGTAACCTTCCTGCATCACCACCCCACATTTTTCCCGCCAAATACGGTTGCTGAGGTTGCGCATCAGGACGTCTCCTACCCGAATGGTGCCATCGCTAGGTTCGTAAAAATTGAGGAGCAGTTTGAGTAAAGTTGTTTTGCCACTGCCACTGCGGCCCACAATCGCGGTAGTTTTGCCTTTGGGGATGCGCAAATCTATTCCCTTGAGCACCATTGGTGAACTGGGGCCTTCGTAATGAAAACTCACGTTGTTGATCACGATATCGCCCGTTTCTGGCAAAATGGTCATTTTCTCCTGAGGGTTTTCTTCGTCCTCCTTCAGGTGAATTTCGTTGATGCGCTCCATGCTGATGGAGGCCTCTTGCCAGGCTTGTAAAAAGTCGACCAAACGGTTGATCTGGCTGTTGAGTTGGCCGATGATGTATTGCGCAGCGACGAGCATGCCCAGGCTCATTTGTGCATTGACCACTGCTTGTGCAATCAGGTAAATGATCAGGAGGTTTTTGCCTTCGTTGATGGCTACTGCCCCGGCGCGTTGCATTTGTTCTACCCGCAGCTCGCTCATGTTGGTACGGAACAAACGGGCTTGCCCCCGCTCCCAGGCCCAACGTTTTTGTTTTTCGGCATTGTACAACTTGATCTCCTGCATGCCGTTGACCATCTCCATCAGGTTGACCTGATTCTCGGAAGATTGGGCAAAATGGCGGTAATCCAGGTCACGCCGTTTTTGCATGAACCAGTTTACCCACAGGAAATTCAAAACAGTACCAATCAGAAAAACCAAAAACACCTGGACATTCCAGGAGGCCAGGATGATCCCGAAGGCCAAGAGGTTGAAGAAGGAAAAGGCCGAAAGCAAGGTAGTGGAACTCAAAAAACGTTGTACCCGCTCGTGGTCGGAGATGCGTTGCAACAAGTCGCCCATCACCCGGCTGTCAAAAAAACGAATCGGCAGTCGCGTCAACTTGATCAGGTAATCCGATATCAAACTGATGTTGACCCGTACCCCAACGTGCAAAAGGATGAAGGTGCGGATGTACTCAATCAAAACCTGGGTCAAAAACAAAACGCCTTGCGCGACCAACACGAGGGTGATGAAATTGAGGTTGCGGTTGCCAATGCCCACGTCCACCACCCCTCGGATGAGGAATGGGAAAATGAGTTGCAACAACATGCCCAAAAACAAACCTACACAAAGCTGAATGACCAGGTTGGAATAATTGCGGAAATATTTGGCGATGTAGCCGATGCCACCCTTGTTTTGTTTTTCGCCATCGCGGGAATAAAACTCGGGGGTAGTCTGTAACAAAAGGACTACTCCATGTGGTTCTTCTTCTTCGGATTCGACAATCCAATGCCGCATGAACTCGTCTTTGTCCAATTGATACCGTCCTTTGGCGGGATCGGCAATCCAAACGCGGTTTTTGTAAATGCGGTAAACAACGACAAAATGCTCATTTTCCCAGTGGACTACACAAGGCATGGGGATCACTGATGCCAACTGCTCGAAGGTTGTTTCTACGGCCAAAGTTTGCATACCGATGGCCTCTGCTGCATCGCTGATGCCCAGCAGGGTTACGCCTTGGCGGCCTACGTGACTGAGTTCACGCAGGTATTCCAGGGAATAAAATCGACCATAATGCCGGGCAATCATCCGTAGACAGGTTGCGCCGCAGTCCATTTTGTCGAGCTGTTGATAAATAGGGAAGCCGTCGTAAATCATGGTTCTCTCTCTGCGTTCTGGGGTAGTTTTATTGTTGTGTATCCTCAGTGATT